>JADYZA010000080.1 GCA_020853375.1 Verrucomicrobiota bacterium
AGCGGGCTGGACGATTTTTTGCAGGCGGCTGTCAGCGTGGTGGCCTACCATATGCAGTCCGCGGTCTGTTCCATCTATATCTATGACGACAAAACCCGCATGCTGACTCTGCGCGCTACGCAGGGCTTAAGTCCGAACGCAGTGGGAAACGTGTCGTTGCGTCTCGGCCAGGGGCTGACGGGGCTTGCGCTTAAAGAGTTGCGCGCCATTCGTGAAGGCCGCGGCTCGCTCAGTCCGAAGTTTCAACCGATCAGCGGCATCAACGAGGAAAAATACCAGGCGTTTCTCGCCGTACCGATCCGGCGCGGACTGACCCGCGTCGGCGTTCTGGCGGTTCAGGATCCTCAGCCGGACTATTTTGATAAGAAAGACGAGCAGGCGCTGGGCGCAATCGCCGCACAGCTCGCCGCCGTCATCGAGAACGCCACCCTGTTGCAGGAACTGCACCGGCGGGACGAAGTGAAACCGGTGGAAAAAGTCGGCCCGAAGATGATTAAGGGTCGCGCCGCAAGTGACGGTGTGGCGCGGGGCAAGGCCACCGTGATTGTTTCGGGTCGCGGCGGATCGTTCCAAATTCCGGCGAATGTTCCGGACGGTTTGAGCGTGGCTGATTTCGATCTTGCGCTGGAACGGACCGAACAGCAGCTCAAGGAGTTGCAGCGTCAGGCGGACGAGGAGCTTTCT
This sequence comes from Verrucomicrobiota bacterium, assembly GCA_020853375.1. Lineage (GTDB taxonomy): Bacteria > Verrucomicrobiota > Kiritimatiellia > Kiritimatiellales > Tichowtungiaceae > Tichowtungia. The sequence continues at coordinate 685 of JADYZA010000080.1, forward strand.
GACGTGGCGCAGCTGATTTTTAACGCGCATCTGCTGATTCTGGCGGACGACGAGTTTTCCGGTGAAATCCGGCGGCAAATTGAACATGGCATACCGCCTGCCAAGGCGATCGCCGAGCTGGTGAACCGGTATATTCAGATTTTCTCAACCAGCCCGAATCCCCGCCTGCAGGAAAAAGTGCATGATCTGAAAGACCTCGGGCACCGGATGCTTGAAAACCTGATCGGTGGCGAACGAGTTCACGGCGACTACAGCGGCCAGATTATCGTGGCCGATACACTGCTGCCGTCGGATATTCTCAAGCTGGCGACAGAACGAGCCGAAGGGTTCATTGTGCTGGGCGGAGTGACTTCCCATAATGCGATTATCTGCCGTTCACTGCAGAAGCCGATGGTGATGATTGATCCGCAGCAGTTCGACCTGTTCTCCGCCTCGTGCGCGATTCTGGTGGATGGAAATCAGGGGACGATTTACATCAACCCGTCCAAGGATGTGCTCAAGGAATACGATGAATATGAAAAAACCATGCAGGAGCTGGAAGCCTCTTCCGAGGTTTGCGGCATCACGAGCACGGCGGACGGAACGCGCGTTCATCTGTTTGCGAACATTAATCTGCTGAGCGACCTGACCCCGGCCATCGCCTCGCACGCTGAAGGAGTCGGCCTCTATCGCAGCGAGTTTCCGTTCATCATCCGTAACGCGTTCCCTTCTGAGGAAGAACAGTACCGTGTATACAGCCGCATCGTTGAGGCGATGGACGGGCGCGAAGTGACGTTCCGAACGCTCGATATCGGCGGCGATAAAGTGCTGTCGTATCAAGGGGAACTGGAAGAAGCGAATCCGTTTCTCGGACTGCGCGCCATCCGTTTCTCACTGTTGCACAAAGATATTTTCTCGGAACAGCTGTGCGCTTTCCTGCGGGCGGGCGTGGGCGGCAACACGCGGATTATGTTTCCGCTGATCGCCTCGCTGGATGATTTTCTCGAAGCGCGCGATGTGGTTTACAGCTGTATGCACGAGCTCGACGAACGCGACGTGCCCTATAACCACAATACAAAGATTGGAATCATGGTGGAGGTTCCGTCGGCGGTTGAAATGATCGAAGACCTCGCCCGCGAAGTCGACTTTGTATCGATCGGCACGAACGATCTGATTCAATACACACTGGCCGTGGATCGGACCAACGATCAGGTTTCAAAACTCTATCTTTCACACCATCCGGCCATCCTGCGCGCCATTGAACGCGTGGTGTCGGTAACGAAAAAACACGGCAAGGACGTATCGATCTGCGGCGACATGGCCATGGATCCTAAAATGATCCCGTTCCTGATCGGCGCCGGAATTACCAAATTCAGTCTGCCCTCGCGCAGAGCGTATGACACCCAGCAGGCGATTCAAAAAGTCAGCATGGAAAAAGCCGTGTACACCGCCCGCCGGATGCTGGCCTGCAGCCGGATCACCGAAGTGGAAGCCCTGCTCAACGTTCCGTAACAACCACTAGGCGCGGGGGCGAAAGAGATATTCCAGCCCGTTCGCTTTGATGGTATAGACGGTTTCGAGCATCTCCCCCAGCTCCCCTTTCGGGAAACCCTTCTGCTTAAACCAGACGACATAGGGTTCGGGCAGGTCCACCAGTCGCCGCCCGGCATATTTTCCAAACGGCATCGTGGCGGTTAGCAACTTTTTAAACGCTTCCGGATCGGGCTGGAGTTCCTGACTCATGGATTACCAGAACCACCATGCGCCGGTATGGACGGCGTACCAACCGAGCAGTCCGTTGGTGACGGCGTGCGCCAGAACGGCGGCCCAGATGTCGCGGGTTTTCACCATCAGCCAGGTGAAGATCAGTCCGCAGAGAAACCCCATCAGCCATTCGTTGTGTTCCAGCGCAAAAACCACGGCGATGAGAATGCACATTTTCGTATCCATCACGCCGATGTCTTTTTTGAAGAACGGGCTGCCTTGCATCCAGCGGTAAACGAATCCGCGAAACATAAACTCTTCAATCGCGCCGATCACCAGCGTGGTGCCGAGCATGTGCACCCAGAAAAGCGGCCAGCCGGTGGAACGCGGATCGTAGTGGTAAAGTCCGTTCGCGCCCAACTCAAGCGGCTCGCGTAGTTTTCCGAACTTTGTCAGCCCGACCAGATAGCGCTCATAAAATTCGCTGACTTTCGGAAAGGCGCTTTTGAAAAATTCCGATTCCAAGCCGACCCAGAAAATAAAAACGAGCAGTCCAACCGCCAGCGCGAGCGGAATGTTTCTGAGTTTCGGCGGCGTGTACCAGCGCCACGGGCGGCAGATCAGCAGAAAAATGATTCCGCCGAGGGTCTGAACGGCGTAGCGCGTTCCGGACGGATCGCCCAGCAGGGACATCATCAGAAGCCACGCCAGATACGGAATGGTATGAAACCAAACCGCCTTGTCGTTTTCCTTATCCAGTTCGGGCGTCCACTCCGCTTTCACTCCGCTCATTTTACAGCCCTTTTGCGACTTCCTTGATGTACTCGCTCAGTTTTTCGCGAAGGTCGTCACGCTTCAGCGCAAACTCGATATTGGTTTTGATGTAGTCGAGTTTATTGCCGATGTCGTAACGGCGGCCATCAATCTGCCAGCCGTACATGGGTCGATTCTGCACCATTTGGCGCATGGCATCGGTCAGCTGGATTTCGTTGTTTTTCCCCGGCTTGGTTTCAACGAGGTAGTCAAAAATCTCCGGCGTGAAAACGTAGCGGCCCGCAAAGGCCAGACGCGACGGCTCCGTACCCAGCGCGGGTTTCTCTACGAAATCGCGGACGCGGTACAGGCGGCCATCTTCCTGTTCGCCAGCCATAATACCGTAACGGGAAACTTTTTCTCTGGGCACTTCTTCCAGAGAAACCACCGACGCGTTTTTCTGGTTGTACACATCGATCAGCTGGCGGGTGACGGGCCGGGCGGAGTCGGAGTGCAGAATCGTGTCGCCCAGTAGCAAGGCGAACGGTTCGTTGCCGACGTGCGAGCGGGCATAGGCGACCGCATCGCCGAGACCTTTCATTTCTTTCTGCCAGACAAAATAAATGTTGGCCAGCGAAGAGATCTTGCGGACTTCGGCCAGCAGATCGTCTTTGTGTTTCGCCTCCAGCTCGGCTTCCAGTTCAAAATTCCGGTCGAAATATTCCTCGATTGAGCGTTTGGATTTCCCGATCACCATCAGAATGTCGGTAATGCCGGAAGCGACCGCCTCTTCGACCACATAATGGATCGTCGGCTTGTCCACCACCGGAAGCATTTCTTTGGGCTGCGATTTGGTGGCGGGCAGAAAGCGGGAGCCGAAACCGGCGGCAGGGATGACTGCTTTGCGGATCATATCTATTCCTTTCAGACTACATGCGGTTTAAAAATCTGGACGCCCATCGGCTCCAGCACGTGGCAAAGCTCTTCGAACATGGCTTCACCACGATATGTTCCGACAATCGCGCCGCCGGAACCGGTGAATTTTGAACTGGCTCCGACCGAGCGGGCCGCTTCCACCATAGCGATATTCTTGGGATGGATCCGGCAAATCTGACGGCGCCGATCGAAATTGGCATTCATCAGCTCCGCCAGTTCGTCTGTCCTTCCGGCCAGCAAAGCGGCGCGGGCGCGGACGGTCAGATCGGCCCAGAATTTCATCGCCTCCAACACTTCGGGCTCGCCGCGGTTATAGCGCCCGCGGATGTCGTTATGAATTACATCCGACGACTCCGCCATATCGGTGCGGTAGGCGATGTATGTCTCCGGCAGCTTTTCCGGCGGAAGCGGTTCATAATTTCCCCAGCCCTGCTTTTCCATCACAGCGCGGTCGAAATCCATGTAAACCAGCCCTTTGTAAACCTGCGCGACCCGGTCCTGCAGACCGGCGGAAATCCCCAGCTCATCTTTCTCGACGGAAAGAATCAGGTTTGCCAGCAGCGGATTGGGAATCGTCACGCCGTAAAACTGCATCAGCCCGCGGAAGCAGGCGGTGATGATCGCGCTGGATCCAGCCATGCCAACATGTGGAGGAATGTTACTGAAATAACGCAGGGAAAAGTTTTTCGCCTCCAGCGCCGTGTCCGTCTCGCGGGTATAGTCAAAAAAGCGTTTCAACGCGGCCTCAATCAGCCGAAGGCCGCCGTAATAGCCGTACTGCTCAATGCTGTCCGAAAGTCCTTCCAGACTTTGGAACACCGTCCGGTCGCGTGGCCCCGGAAGCAGCTCCAGCTCTTTGGATGGATAGAGCACCGCCTCGGCAAAAAAATTGTCGAACGTAAAAGAAATGGTGCGGCCATGATATCCGTCAGATGGATTTCCGATCAACCCGGCGCGTGGATAGGCTTTGCTGCGAATAATCATAAATATATTCCAGTGGAGACCCCGGCACCCTATTTAAATAACGGCCCGTTATAAAGCTGAAATTCAGCGCAGGATCAGTTTAGCGCGAGAATCACCGCGTTGAGCGCTCCGGCAAACGAAACCCAGAGAAAATACGGAATCAGCAACCCCGTTGCCGGAACGCTGCGCCGACTGAAAAGACCGATGTTGAGCAAAATGGAAAACCACAGCAGAACCAGAACGGCCAGCGCCAGATCCGGACGGTGCAACCCAAAGAAGACTGGCGTCCAAAGCGCGTTAAAAAAAAGCTGTGTTCCGTACACCGCAAAAGCGCAACGCCGACCCGTCGATCCGCCGCGCGTCCATGCGAAGTACCCCGCCAGACCGATCATCAAATAAAGCAACGACCAAACCGGAGCGAAAATCCAGCTCGGCGGATTCCAAACCGGTTTGTTCAGCACTTGATACCAGCCGCCAGTCTTCACAAAAACCGCGCTAAGCGACGGAAGAAAGGCAATGCCCAGAAACAGGAAAACCAGTCCAACGCTCTTTAGATTCTTCATAGTTGTGAAATCTATCCGAACATTGGACACTTCGGAAGTGTAAACCTGTGAATGAATCCAATGCCTGTTTTCCTGAAAAACCAAACCGCCGAAGAACTGCACCGCCTGCTGGGAATCACCCTCCGTCAGGCGCGGATGATTCACGCCGCCGTCATCCGTACCGGAAACCTGCCGGAAACGCAGGACGAACTTTCCATCCAAACATTGGAAACCATCCGTAACGCGGCGGAAATTCCGAATCTGACCGTACTGGATAAAACCGTTTCGCCGCAGGACGGCTTCACCAAATATCTTCTGCGAGGCGACGGGCCGGAACCGTTCGAAGCCGTCCGCATTCCGCTGCTGCACCGCGAGGACGATCAGAAATATATCGCCTGCGTCAGCTCGCAGGTCGGTTGCGCCATGGGTTGCGCCTTTTGCTACACCGGCAAAATGGGATTCATCCGCAACCTCTCCGCTTGGGAAATGGTCGATCAGGTAATCAAAATTCAGGCCGACTCGACCCACCCGGTACGCGGCGTCGTCTTCATGGGCATGGGCGAACCGCTGCTCAACTACGACGAAGTCATCCGCGCCGCGCGCATTCTCTCCGAACCGTGCGGCGGCGCGATCTCCGCCAAAGCCATCACCATCTCCACCTCCGGCATCACACCCGCCATCCGGCGCTTCACCGCCGAAAAACAACCCTTCCGGCTGGTCGTGTCGCTCACTTCCGCCGACCCGATGAAGCGGCTTGAACTCATGCCCGTCGAACGATTGCATCCAGCGATTGAACTAGTGGAAGCTCTCCGCGAACGACACGTCGTCACAAGAAAGCGGATTCCGCTGGCATGGACCATGATCTCCGGTATCAACACCGGCGAAGAAGATGCCAAGCAGCTGGCCGAACTAACGCGCGGAATTCCGGTCATGCTCGACCTGATCGACGTCAACGATCCGTCCGGGAAATATGTTCCGCCCTCGCCGGAAGAATTGTCCGCGTTCCGCGACGCTTTACGCCTGCATCTCGCCGCGCCTGTCGTCCGCCGTTACAGCGGCGGTAAAGATATCGCCGCCGCCTGCGGCATGCTTGCTGGACGGATGGATTCGGCTTTAATCTGCTCTCCAGCCGATGAACTTAGCCGTCCGTAAAATTAAAGGCGCGGGTGGAACCGCGCCCTCCAAACTCCTCGTGCATGGCCGAAGACCATTCCGGTCGGGATTATTTTTTATTCGGATCGCTGGCCGCCCATTCGAGAACGGGATTTTGTATAAACGACACGCTGTAAAAATCGCACGGCCCGTGGCATCCCCA
>JADYZA010000081.1 GCA_020853375.1 Verrucomicrobiota bacterium
ATCAAATACACGACCCTTTTTCCGCTCGGCGAATCCGGCTGGAGAAGCGCATGACGTTTGAATTCGCAACCGCCGGACGGATTATCTTCGGCAGCGGAACGCTGGCGCAGGCCGCGCCGTCCGCCGCGCGGTTTGGTCGCCGCGCGCTGGTTGTGACCGGAAAAAATATCGAACGGGCCCGCCCGTTGCTTGATTCTCTGGCGAAGGGAAACGTCGGTGCGGAGCTTTTCTCTATCGGCGGCGAACCGACCGTTGCCGAAGCGATCAGAGCGGCGGAAACGGCTCGAACCGCGCAATGTGATTTGGTGATTGGTTTTGGTGGCGGCAGTGTGATCGACCTCGCCAAAGCCGCCGCCGCGCTCATGACCAATCCCGGCGATCCGTTCGACTACCTCGAAGTCATCGGTAAAGGTCGTCCGCTGATTAACCGGCCTGCGCCGTGTATCGCCATTCCGACCACCGCCGGAACCGGCGCGGAAGTGACGAAAAATTCGGTGCTGGCTTCGCCGGAACACCGCGTGAAAGTCAGCATTCGTCATCCGCTGATGATTCCTGATCTGGCGATCATCGATCCGGAATGCACACTTTCGATGCCGCCCGCCGTTACCGCCGCCAGCGGGATTGACGCGCTGACGCAACTGCTGGAAGCATTTATTTCGAATAAGGCGAATCCGCTGACAGACGGCTTTTGCCGCGAAGGACTGCCTCGCGCGGTTCGCTCGCTCCGGCGCGTATTTGAAAACGGAACCGAGTTGAAAGCCCGCGAGGAAATGGCGCTGGCGAGTCTGTTTGGCGGGCTGGCGCTGGCCAACGCCGGGCTCGGCGCGGTGCACGGATTCGCCGGACCGATCGGCGGCATGTTTAACGCGCCGCACGGCATGGTTTGCGCCGCATTGCTTCCGCACGTGATGAAGGCCAATTTTTCGGCGATGAAAGACGTGTCTCGACTGGAGGAGTTTGCCCGCATGACTGGCGGGAAAACCGCCGAAGACGGAATCCAATGGCTGGAAGAACTTTGCCGCGATTTACAGACGCCACCGCTCGCCGTGTTTGGTTTAGCGGAAAAGGATTTTCCGGTGATCGTCGAAAAATCGAAGAATTCCAGCTCCATGAAAGGCAATCCGGTTAAACTGACCGATGAGGAACTGACACAGATTTTGCATCGCGCCTTATGAATTCATACAGCAAATCTATCATTCCGTCGTATGTGACGCTTCCTTCCGGCGGCGGGTTTGCAACCATCTATGAGTTCATCGTATTCCGTTTCCCGCGCATTCCGGAACCGGTTTGGCGCGAGCGCATCGAACTCAACAAGGTTTGTTTCGATAATGGCGAGATGATCCGGCTAACCACTCCTTATCAGGCGAACCGCCGTATCTGTTATGACCGCGACGTCGTCAATGAGATGAAGATTCCATTCGACGAAGAAGTGCTTTTTGAGAACGACGATTTTCTGGTGGCCGATAAACCGCATTTTCTACCGGTTCATCCCGCAGGCGGCTACGTGAACGAGACGTTAATCACGCGACTGCGCACAAAGTATGGATATGAAGAGCTGGGCAGCGCGCATCGGATCGACCGCTCGACCGCCGGTCTGGTGCTCTGTGTAAAAAACCGTTCGAGCCGCGGTTTGTACCAGCAAATGTTCAAGGTGGGCGCGGTAAAAAAGATTTACCTTGCGGCGGGAAAACTTCCGGCGGAAATCGGGCGGACTCACTGGCACATTAAGGCGCGTATGGAACCGCTCGACCCGTTTCATATGCAGATTGTTCCGGGCGGGCCGGACAATTCGGAGAGTCTTGTCGATCTCATCGGACGTCAGGACGGGATCGGGCTGTTTCGCCTGCAACCGGTGACGGGGAAGAAACATCAACTGCGCGTCCATCTGGATTCGATCGGCGCCGCGATCGTGAACGATCCGTTGTATTCGGATTACTCCGATGTCGATGGAGATGACTACCAGCAGCCGATGCAATTGCTGGCGCACCGTTTGGAATTCACCGATCCGGTGACGGGCAGGCGGATGGAGTTCAAGAGCAACCGGACGCTTCAGAGTTTTGTCGCCGCAGCGTCGGGGAGCTGGTAGGTTTCGTCACATGTTAATCGTTCAGTCCAAAAGCACGGATGTGTACCGCAATCTGGCGATTGAGGAATGGCTGCTAGACCATGCCGAAGCACGCGGCCCGATTCTATTTCTGTGCATCAACGCGCCATGCGTGGTGATCGGAAAGAACCAGAATCCGTGGCGCGAATGCCGGTTGCCGCTGATGGAGAAAGAGGGCGTTCCTCTGGCGCGGCGGATTTCCGGCGGCGGCGCGGTTTATCACGACGACGGCAATCTCAACGTCGGCATCATCGTGCCGCGCACGGAATACCGCGAAGAAAAACAGTATGAACTGATTTTCCAAACGCTGGAAACGTTTGGTGTCCGCGCTTCCAAACTTCGGAAAAACTCGCTGGCGGTGGACGGAAAGAAATTTTCCGGCCAGGCTTTTAGTTTCCGAGGTCAGCACGTTTTGCATCACGGCACACTGCTGGTCAACAGCGACCTCAAGCGGCTGGGGCGCTACCTCGGTTCCGCAATCGACGGAATCGAAACCCGAGCCGTCGCCTCGGTTCCGGCGGACGTCGCCAACCTTTCAGCGCTCGCGCCAAAAATCACCGTCGAAAAACTTTCCGCCGCGCTCATCGAAACGTTCAAAGAAAACTATGCGGACGGCGGGATTCAGGATGTGACAATTCCGGAAGCGGAACTTTTTCCAATCATTGGAAAACTTTCTTCCAAGGATTGGAAGCTTTGCCACACCCCGCGCTTTCAGGTCGC
>JADYZA010000082.1 GCA_020853375.1 Verrucomicrobiota bacterium
TGTAGTTCAATGGATAGAACGCTGGCCTCCGAAGCCGGTGATCTGGGTTCGACTCCCGGCAGGCGCACCATCTTTTACGGGGTTAAAACTAACGTTTTAGCCCAATTTTTATTGGTCGTAATGCATGTGGCACCTAAACCATCCCCTTTTGATAGCACGTGATGATTCGTGATTAAAACTGATGCTAACCGGAAATAAACCGGAAAGTTTTTGGCTGTACGGCTGGATATTGTCTCTGCGCAGTAGAAGCTGAGCGGGAAGATTTTCGTTCTAGGAATTGTCCCATCAAGTCAAAATTCGAGATGGCTTAATGAGCGCGGAAAATGCACATTAAATACCGTTTTTCTTAGAGGTAAGGTGAATTTGGAGGCTATGTTGAAAACCGTACTGATTACTGGCGGCACAGGGTTTCTGGGTAGCAACTTGATTGGCCAATTGATAAGAAACTGTCGCGTCATCAATCTTGTGAGGTCGTCATCGGACTGTTTCAGGATCGATGGTTATTCTGAAAACATCACTCTGTACAATCTGGATGAAGTCAATCTGGCCGATATCTTTGCCCGGGAAGATATAGATACCATCATCCACTGTGCAACGAACTATGGCCGAAGAGAAAACGACACTTTTTCTTTGTTGGAAGCAAATTTAATGTTGCCGCTCAAATTGCTCCAGCTGGGGCATACTCATGGGGTGACTACGTTTATCAATACAGACACCATCTTGGATAAAAGGGTTAGTTATTACGCTCTCTCCAAGAGTCAGTTCAAGGATTGGTTGCGGACGTACTCCACGGATATGGTGTGTATCAACATCGCTCTGGAGCATTTTTACGGACCGAATGACGATGAGTCCAAATTTGTGACATACATTGTCAAAAGCATTTTGAATGAAGTGGATCAAATTGACCTCACGCCCGGAGACCAGCAACGTGATTTTATCTATATTAGCGACGTCGTGAAGGCTTTTTTGAAAGTGCTTGAGTGCGGCTCGACGAAGGCTGGGTTCTATAGTTATGAGGTTGGAACGAATATAAACACATCGATAAGAGTGTTTGCTGAAATGGTGAAACGGTTGGCCCGCAACAGCAAGACGAAGCTAAATTTCGGAGGCCTTCCTTACCGAGACAATGAAGTAATGAATTCGTTCGTGAATACGTCAGCCATTCGGCAGTTGGGTTGGGCTCCCGAGGTTACATTGGAAGACGGCTTGGCTGAAACGATTCGTTTTGAGGGAGAGAAATAAGAGTATGAAAATTTTAATCACAGGCGGGTGTGGATTTCTCGGGAGCAACTTGGCGACTCATGCGGTGATGCTCGGGCATGAGTTGCTGATATTTGATAATCATTATGCAGCGAGTGCTTCTGCGAATCTGGCGTGGGTCAAAAGCCAAGGCCCCTGCAGTTTCATTCATGGTGATATTCGTAACGCAAACGATGTGAACAGGGCCGTCGGTCAATTTCATCCGGATGCCGTATTTCATCTCGCAGGACAGGTGGCGATGACCACCTCCATTACGAATCCTATTTTAGATTTTGAGACGAATACGGTTGGCACTCACAATCTCTTGGAAGCGATCCGCAATCACGCTCCTGATGCGTGTTTGATGTATTCTTCAACAAATAAGGTGTACGGCGATTTGGAGCAATATCAGTATCGTGAAACACAAACTCGATACGAATGCATTGATCGGCCGCTTGGATTTGATGAAGATACTCCTTTGAATTTCCAGTCGCCGTATGGATGTTCTAAGGGTGCCGCCGACCAGTTCGTCTTAGACTATGCACGAATATATGGCCTAAAAACGGTGGTCTTTAGGCATTCGTCGATGTACGGGGGGCGCCAGTTCGCGACGTATGATCAGGGCTGGATAGGGTGGTTTTGCATGCAGGCCGTGGCAATGAGAAGAGGGCGGTTAAAAGATCCCATTACAATATCCGGTACGGGTAAACAGGTTCGCGACGTTCTTCACGCAGATGATGTGGTCAACCTTTATTATAGAGCACTGGAGCATATTTCCGAGGTGAGCGGCGCAGCCATTAATATCGGCGGGGGTATGAAGAACAGTCTGTCTTTGCTTGAGTTGTTCAGCTTGATTGAAGAATTTAGCGGGGTTGCGCTTCCCTTTGTTCGGATTCCTCCTCGTGAATGTGATCAGCGGGTTTTTGTGGCAGACATCAGGAAAGCGCAAATGATGATGGGCTGGGAGCCGCTCGTAACGGCCCGTAAAGGGGTTTGTCGCATGATCGAATGGATTGAAGAGACAGGGTTGGGAGTAAAGTAAAAGAATTCACTTTTGATCCGGCAGTCTATACGTCCAATATCCCATGGAATGTTAGTAAAAGGGATTTCAGCTATGACCACAGATCCGCTGGTAAGTATTCTTGTGCCGACTTATAACCGAGAGGGTTATATCGGAGAGTGCCTGCAGAGCGCTCTCAATCAAAGCTACCAGAATTTTGAAGTCATCGTGGTAGACAATGCCAGCACGGATTCGACTTGTGATATTGTTGAACGGATCGCTTTGCAAGATCAGCGCGTTCGCTTGTTCCGCAACGACTGTAACGTGGGGCCGGTTCGCAATTGGGGTCGCTGTCTGGCCGAGGCGCGCGGTGCTTTGGCGAAATTTCTCTGGTCGGATGATCTGATTTCTCCAACTTTTTTGTCAAAAACCGTTCCTTGGCTGACAGATAACCCTGAAGTGGGCTTTGTGTACACAGGGTTTGAGATGTTTTGTGAAGGCAATACCCACAGAGAGCGATCTTGGCGAGTTGGGGAAACTGGCGTTTATGCCAGTCTGGCTTATCGGCAAGGCGTACTTGCTGATTGTCGATTTCCACCTTCTCCAGGTTGCGCGTTGTTTCGTCTTAAGGATCTTCGTTGCAACTTAGCCGTGTTTATTCCGAATCATCACAATCTAGACCTATCTATGAGTGGCGTTGGTGCGGATATGTTGTTCTATCTTAAAACAACAGGGATATATCCAAATTTTGCTTTCATTGATGAGCCTCTTTCTTTTTTTCGTTATCACCCAGACTCTCTTTCCGCAGCATCTCGGGGAGGGTCTGTCCCCTTGTCTTACGCCCTCGCCAAAACCAGCTTTTTTGAAAATTCTGCTACGCCGAAGTGTGAAATTAAACGACACAATGCCTATTTGTTTCTACTGCTAAAACTTTTCGGCAACAATGCCCTAGGCTTTCGTAGGATCGAAAACTTTTACTTTAACACAAACCCGAATACGGCGATTGATTGGTTTTATATGATGAAGATTGGAACTCGGTTTCTGTGTCATGAATTTGACCGGAGATTTAAGAGAATCATCACATCAATAAATGATGAATAGCCGCGGGGACTGTCTTTGTCAAAAATCACCTAGCGGGGGGAGGTAAACGTATGAAGCTCAAGCGAGAGAATAAAGTTTTTTGGGGTTCGGCAATTTTCTTTATCTTGTTCGCCGCTCTGCTGTTTTGGCAGTTTTTGACCGGCTCATCGGTGCTTATGAGCACCGATGCCGTCATTAGTGCAGCCAACAAGACCACATACGAAGTATTGGGCGGAGCTTTTGCTGGCTGGGCTTCCGGTGTTCTTTTAGGGGTTCCGAGCGGGAGTTCCGCGCAGATTGCCAGCTTGTTGCAGGCGGTTATGTCGGGCGTTTTGTGGAATAATCTAATTTACGGACTGGCTTGTCTGGCGGCTTCCTTTGTTTTTTTTGCTGGGTTAGGAAAACGGCTGAATCCGTGGGCGGTGCTTTATGGCGCATTGGCCGCCTTCTGGTTGGGGAGCAATTTTACACTAATTTATGCGGGGCACGGGCTAAAACCCTATGTAGTTCTTTTCTTTGTCTGTTCAATACTGAGCGCCAGAGCGTCTTCTTGGCGGGGCGGTATTCTATGGGGCGGCTGTGTCGGCTTGATGTTCGCCCAGCAACCCGACGTGGCTCTTTTCTTCGCACTTTTTGCGGGAGCGCACCTGATCTTTTCACTTTGGAAACGTGACGGCTTCCGTCCGGTCAAATGGCTTAAGGTTCTGATTCCTGCTGCTATTGTGGCGCTTCTTTTTGCAACCGGCCCGTTGCTCAGCGGTTATAAACTAAACGTCAAAGATACCGTGCAGGTGCAGACTGAGACTCCGCAGGAGAAATGGGAATACATCACGCAGTGGAGTTTCCCGCCGGACGAGGTGATTTCGTTTATTGCGCCCGGTTATCATGGCTGGCGCAGCGGGGAACCGGATGGACCGTATTGGGGGCGCACCGGCCAGTCTGCCGGGTGGGATCAGACGCATCAGGGGTTCATGAATTTTATGATGGAAAGCGTTTATATCGGCTTTATTCCGGTCGCTTTTGCTTTCTTTGCTTTGTTTTCCTGCCGCAGATCGAAGCATCGAGCCGAAATTCTTTTCTGGGGCGGCGCATCGGGCGTTGCGCTGCTGCTGGCCTTTGGTAAATACACGCCGCTCTATTCGCTTTTCTACCATCTGCCGGTCATCAACAATATCCGCAACCCGAACAAGTTCCTTCAGATATTCCAGATCGCACTGGCAATCCTTACCGCTTATGGATTCGATGCGCTATTTAGTCAAAAGTCTGAAAGTCTGAAGGACGAACGTCACAATCCGGAATGCAGGAGCTTCTTTTGGGTGATGGTCGGAGCCTTGGGAATTCTCGCGATTTGTGCATTGAGCGTGTCAATGAATCGTGCGGAAGGGGTTTCCGGATTCATGGCACAAGGTTGGCCGGTGGAAATGGCGAAGACGATCGTTGCCAATCAAATCAAAGCGCTTTGGTGCGCCTCGTTTATGGCGGCGGCCGTGTCAGCGGTGTTCGCATTCTTCACGTTTCCAACATTTGGAAAGTTTCTCCGGTTTCGCACCGGAATCGCGGCGGCGCTGGTTTTACTGGTGGCTGGCGATGCGCTGATTCTTTCGAAACACTATGTTCAGCCGATGCCGAAGAGCTACATTCAGGCCAATGTGTTGACGGACTTTCTCAAGAAAGACCTTGGTACAGGGCGGGTCGCTTTGCTGACTCAGCAGAGTATTTATAATATCTGGCTCACCTACCTTCTGCCTTATAATCAGATTCCCACCTTCAACTTCACAGCGATGCCGCGCATGCCGGAAGACTACCAGGCCTTTTTGAACGCCGGATCAAAGAACCCGTTGCGCATGTGGCGTTTTTCCGGCGTCAAATATTTGCTGGGGCCCGCAACGTTTGAACAACAGCTCAGCGGTCAGGTGAAAAAGGTTTTCGCCTACAATCTGTCCGCCGCTCCGGAGAACGAAATCCGTGTGATTCCCGATCCGAACGGCTCTCACGCCGTTTTTGAACTGCTCGGCACCGTTCCGCGTTACGTTCTATTGTCAGGATTCGATGTGGCGGCCGATGGGCGGACTTTAATGCGCCTAAACAGTGCGGGTCCGCTTTTGAACGGAACGCCTACCGGTTCGGTGGAGGTTGTTAAATACCGCCCCGGACGTGTTGATCTCAAAACACAGTCAGATGTTCCGGCGACGCTTCGTATTGCCGAACGCTGGGATGCCGATTGGAAGGCAACGGTGGACGGCGCGCCGATTGCTGTTCAGAAAATTGATTTTCTCTGTCAGGGGGTTGCTGTTCCGGCAGGCTCTCACAGGGTGGTGCTGGTCTATTCTCCGTCGAAGTTATTTCTCTATATGCAGTGCACCGGATATCTGGCACTTTTATGCGTCCTCTTTTTCAGACGACCGGCTTCTCATGAAGAAAATTAATATAGTCTACGCGTATATGCGCGAACCGCGCTATGAAATCGCTCGGCCGGAGCACGATGCGCTGGTGGTATGGACTGTGACCGAGGAATCCGGTGCAGACGTAGTGATTTATTACAGCGGCTACAGCTATAATCCCAAGGGTGCGGCAGAAAACCCGGCAGCTTTCCGTGTTCTCTACACTTACGAACCGCTGGTCGTTTGTCCCAGACAGTTTCTTCGCAGCTTTTGGAAACCGTTCGATGCGGTTCTGACCTGGAATGGAACGCTAACGGAGCAAGGTGATAAATTCGTACGGTTTCCGGCCCTATACTATGATTTCCCTTTCAGCTCGGTTCATGGCGTAGCCTGCGCTCCGGTCTGTCCGCCTGACTGGCGCGGGAAAAAGCGGGCGATGTGCCAGATTGCTGGGAACAAATACACCTTTATGCCTTCTGAGCTTTACTCCCGCCGCCGCTCGATTGCCCGCTGGTTCGGATGCCACGGGAAACTGCCGCTCGACA
>JADYZA010000083.1 GCA_020853375.1 Verrucomicrobiota bacterium
CCGACGCACCGAAAAAGGAAACCAGCCGCTGTTCAATCCAATCAGATGTCACCACCAGAATCCGCGCCGGATTTTCCGCATTACAAACCATCTGCTCAATCACGCCGTCCGCCGTGAGGTTGGCGGGCGAAAAAAGCACTTCAAGATTCGGCGCGTCCAGCGCGATGTCCCGCCCGCCTTCTTGTCCGTCGAAGACCACAGTGATTTTAGAAGCCATTCCTGAAGCGGCCTGTTCAATCCGGCGAACCAACCGCTGACGGGCGGTCTGCAAGTCATCCCGCCGCCCTTCGAGCGTCGAGTCCTGATGCATCAGGTTATAGCCGTCTATGATAAGCTGGTCGTAATCCATCTGTTAATGGAACGTTGGATGGGTGGATGGTTGCAAGGCCAAAGATTTCCAATGTTGGGAAAACCTCTTCCGTCGGGCGGCGGTTTTGAGTAGATTGCCGACATGAGCAAACTTCAAGGTACCGTTGCCCACGTGATGCGCCGGTTTGTGCCCGATAAATGGGGTGGAACCGAAACGGTCGTTTTCAACCTCGCCCGCGAGCTGGAACGTAGCGGAATCAGCAGCCCGGTGTTTTGCACCGATATGTTCGCCAGACCGGGCGCGGAAAAAATCGACAGCGTCACCGTCCGTCGTTTCCGCTACTGTTTTCCATGGTTCGGATTGGATGAAGCAGCCAAAATGGCTTTACGACTCAAAGGCGGAAGTCCGCTTTCGCTACCGCTCTTTTTCGCCCTGCTGTTCCAAAAAGATCTAGCCCTGATTCATACACACGTCGGACGGCGGCTTGGTGGAATCGCCCGCACCGCCGCCCGCATCCGGAAAGTTCCGTACGTCATTCACGTTCATGGCGGACGGCATACCGTTCCGCAGGATCAATACGATCAGATGACGGCGCCGGTCAAAGGAAAGCTCGAATGGGGAAAACTGTTCGGTCTGCTTTTCGGCTCGCGGCGGGTTTTTGACGATGCCGCCGCGGTCATCTGCGTCGGACAAAGCGAAGCGGACGAAATGCGGCAACGCGGAAAGAAAAACGTTCACTATCTGCCGAACGGCGTTCATGTGCAGCGCTTCGCGACCGCCGTTCCAAAAACATTCCGCGAAGCCTACGGCCTCGAAAATAAAAAATTCATCCTCTGTCTCTCCCGCATCGACTTCCAGAAAAACCAGCTTCTGCTGGTAAAAGCCTTCGCGGAATTCCGCGAATCGCATCCCGACTGGAAACTCGTCTTTATCGGTTCGGTTTCCGTTGAAGAATATCACCGCAAAATTCTCGATGAAATCGCCCGACTTAACCTGCAGGACTCGGTGTTGATCATTCCCGGACTCAAACCAGACGATCCGCTTTTGCCATCAGCTTATAAGGCGGCCGAATTGTTTGTTTTGCCGACAGCCAACGAACCGTTTGGAATCGTCATTCTCGAAGCATGGGCTGCGGGAACGCCGGTCATCGCCACACGGGTCGGCGGAATTCCCGGCTTCACCACCGACGGCGAAAACATCTTGCTCTCCGAAAATAATGATGCGGCCATGCTGACCGCCAGAATGAAACAGCTGGCCGGATCGCCGGAGCTCCAGCGAAAACTCCGAACCAATGGACTGGCTGAAGTCTCCGCGCACTACGACTGGCGAGCGATTGCGGAGAGGGTCATCAGGATTTATACAGAAATTCTAAATCCCCGCTGACACGTCAGCCGTTCCGCATCATATTCCGCAGTACATAACTCAAAACGCCGCCGTTTTTCAGGTACTCAATTTCAAGCGGCGCATCGACACGGGCCTTCACCTGAAACTCTTTGCCGCCCGCTTTCACGGTCAGAATTTTCCCAGACGTGAAGTTTTCTGCCACGCCGGTGATCGTGAAACTCTCTTTGCCGGTCAAACCGAGACTGTCCGCAGTTTCATCGCCGATGAACTCGCACGGCAGAATTCCCATGCCGACGAGATTGGAACGGTGAATCCGTTCGAAGCTTTCGGCAATAACAGCTTTAACGCCGAGAAGTTTCGTGCCTTTAGCGGCCCAGTCGCGCGACGATCCGGCGCCGTACATTTTTCCCGCCAGAATGACGAGCGGCGTGTCGGTCGAGCCATATTTCATGGCCGCGTCATAGATGAACATTTCTTCGCCGGTCGGCAGATAGATTGTCCGTCCGCCCTCTTCGGTCACCATTTTATTCTTGATGCGGATGTTAGCAAAAGTTCCGCGCATCATCACTTCGTGGTTGCCTCGGCGCGAACCGTAGGAGTTGAAGTCGCGTTCGGCGACACCGTGCGCCCGCAGATAGTCGGCGGCGGGGCTCTTCTTCGAAATGTTGCCGGCCGGAGAAATATGATCGGTGGTGATAAAGTCGCCGAACGATCCGAGAACGCGGGCGTTTTTAATATCGGCCAGCGGCGCGGGCGGCTGTTCGCATCCTTCGAAAAAGGTTGGCTCGCGGATATACGTCGAGTCGCCGTCCCACTGAAACACCTGACTTTGCACCGTTTCCAGCGCATTCCATTCAGGACTAACCGCGTTCGTATCGCCGTAAACGGCTTTATAAAACGCCGGATCGGCGGCCAGCGCGATGGCGGAATTCAGTTCGCCGGAGGTCGGCCAAATGTCTTTCAGGAAAACATTTTTTCCCGACTGATCTTTCCCGATCGGTTCTTTTTCCAAATCGATGTTAACCGTTCCGGCCAGAGCATAAGCGACAACCAGCGCGGGCGACGCCAGATAGTTGGCTTTGGTCAGCGGATGAACTCGTCCTTCAAAATTCCGATTACCGGAAAGAACGGCGGCAACCGTCAGGTCGTTCTCCTTAATCGTCTCTTCGATTTCCGGCGCCAGCGGTCCGCTGTTGCCGATACAAGTGGCGCACCCGTAGGCGGCGACCTGAAAACCGAGCGTATTGAGCGGTTCCAGCAGCCCGGCTTTTTCAAGATAGCGAGTCGCCGCCTGCGAACCGGGAGCCAGCGATGTTTTTACAAACGTTGGAACCGTCAGCCCTTTTTCGACCGCCTTTTTCGCGACCAGCGCCGCTCCCATCATCAGGCCGGGATTCGAGGTGTTCGTGCAGCTGGTGATCGAAGCAATGACGACGCTTCCGTTCCGGAGCGTCGAGTGGCGAGTGTCGGGTGACGAGTGGTTATTGCCTTCTGCCCCCTGACTCCTGACTCCCGACTCCTGTCCCCCGAAGTCTTTCACGAATTCTTCTTTGAGTCCGGAAAGCGAGAGCTGCTGATGCGGACGGCTCGGCCCGGCAAGAGCCGGTTCAACAGTGGACAGATCGAGTTCCAGCGTGTCGTTATAATCAGCCTCGCTCTCAAAGCCCCAAATGCCCTGCGCCTTGCAGTAGGCCTCGACCAGCGCGCACTGTTCTTCACTGCGTCCGGTTTCGCGCAAATAGCCGATCGTCTTTTCGTCGATTGCGAAAAAGCCCATCGTCGCGCCGTATTCGGGAGCCATATTGGCAACCGGGCAGCGGTCGGCCAGACTCAGATTCGCCGCGCCGCTTCCGTAGAACTCAACAAACTTTCCGACCACGCCTTTTTTCCGAAGCATACGGGTAACGGTCAGAGCCAGATCGGTGGCGGTCACGCCCGCTTTAAGTGCGCCAGTGAATTTAAACCCGACCACTTCCGGAGTCAGGATCGGAATCGGCTGGCCAAGCATCGCCGCTTCGGCCTCAATCCCGCCAACGCCCCAGCCCAGCACGCCCATACAGTTGATCGTTGTCGTGTGACTATCCGTTCCAACCAACGTGTCGGGGAAAACAATACCTGAGATCTCGCAGTCGAAGGTCGAAGGTCGAAGGTCTGATGTCAAATTTCCTGACTTTTGACTTTTGACTTTTGACTTTTGACGCTCAGCAGTCGCCACGCAACTGGCGAGGTATTCCATATTGATCTGATGGCAAATGCCGAGTCCGGGAGGAAGCACGCGCAGTTTTTCAAACGCGCCCTGGCCCCACTTCAGAAACTTATACCGCTCGCCGTTACGTTCGAACTCACGGGCCACATTGATTTCAAGCGAAGCCGAACAGCCTGAGGAATCGAGCTGTACGGAATGATCGACCACCAGATCCACCGGAACCTGCGGTTCAATGCGGGCGGCATCCTGACCCGCTTTTTTCATCGTGGAACGCAACGCGGCCAAATCCACCACGCACGGCACGCCGGTAAAATCCTGCAAAAGAACACGCGCCGGCATAAACGGCAGTTCGACCTGCTCGCTTTTAGGCGACCATTGGGCAAGTTGCGCAACATGTTGCGGTGCGTAGGCCGGATGCCCCTGCATCCTGACAAGCGACTCCAGCAGAATCTTCACCGAAAACGGCATACGCGAAAAATCGTAACCGCCGCGTTTTTCCAGCTCCGGCAGGCTGTAATAGGCAACATCAAATCCCGAAAGCGGCTTCAAAAAATCGTTTTTATTCACGGAACTCCTCCACTGGGTTAAAAGGCGGGACATTTAACCACGGATTACACGAATTACACGGAAAAAGTGCGCGGTTTCTTGACTCGGCAAAGCCCGCAGGGCGAAGACGATTGCGAGAAAAATGGAGGGTCGGGTTCCACCCCGACCGCAACTGAACCCGGCGCGGGTGGAACCGCGCCCTCCAAGGCGAAAGCGTCCGGTTCCCATCATTGATGCCATCTCAAATGAAACTAAGAGATCATTCCTCGCAGAGACGCGAAGAACGCAAAGGTAATTTAGAGCAGATAATGAATGAAATGCCGTACCATATTTTCCGGTGTAGGCCGGACGTCCTCGTCCGGCGCGCCCGCTGGGGACAGCGGGCCTACAGAATTACGGCATTTGAATCGTGAAATGCTATAAACTTTGCGGCTTTGCGAGAAAAATGGAGGGTCGGGTTCCACCCCGACCGCGCAACTGAACCCGGCGCGGGTGGAACCGCGCCCTCCAAGACCTCTTCCACTCAAGCGAGGGATTTTTTGTTTTCATCCATGAGAATTAACCAAATTTAACTGGCTGTAATTGGCTGGGTTCGATATATTGTACCTGCAAATGCGGATAATTTTAAACAGGAGATTGTTCAAATGAAAAAAATGGTAACACTTTTAGTCGCGGCCGCAACGGTCGCCGTTTCATCCTACGCCCAGAGCAACGTTTCCTCCGCCAATATCGTGGGATATGTTCAAACTCCGACACCTGCCGCTGGCGCATTTGACATCATCTCTCTGGTTCAATTCTCCGACGGAAGCGACTCGGTTAATATACAGAGCGCCATCGGTAACGTCAGTAATCTCACCGCATCCGCAACATGGGCGAACGCTGACAAACTGATTATCTGGAATGGTGGTTACGTCTCCTACGGCCTTTACAAAAACGGCACCAACGGCCCGTACTGGATGGCTGCGGGTGCTGGATGGCTGTACTCTGTATTTGCCGCTCCGGCGACGAATGTGCTTGAGCGCGGCAAAGCCGTTTGGTTCCAAGCTGGAGCCAACAGCGTTTC
>JADYZA010000084.1 GCA_020853375.1 Verrucomicrobiota bacterium
AAAGCCTGCTGGAAGTAGAACTGCGAAACCGGCGTGACCGATGTTCCGAATCCGCCGAGACGAACCACTTCGCCCATGGCTTTGATCACTTCCGGATAACGATTCATGATGCCGTTGTCGCGCATCATCTGGGTGTTGGCGGTCAGTGCTCCGCCGGGCATTGGCGAAAAGGGAATGAGCGGTTCGACTTCTTTGGCTTCCGGCGGCAGGAAATAGTCCTTCATGCAGTCTTTGAAAACCTCTTCGGCTTCGCGCATCTTGTCGATATCGACGTTAAGCGAAAACTCCGAGCCGCGTAGCGCGTGCCACATGCTGATCACGTCGGGCTGGCAGGTTCCGCCGGAGGCGGGCGCCATGGAAAGATCCACTTGATCGGCTCCGGCATTGATCGCGGCCATATAGCAGGCAACGCAGGTTCCGGCGGTGTCGTGGGAGTGGAATGCAATCTTTGTTCCAGCCGGAAGCATTTTCCGAGCGCGTTTAATCGTGTCGTAGATGGTGGCCGGAGTGGCCGTGCCCGAAGCATCTTTGAAGCAGACGCTGTCGTAGGGAATGCCGGCGTCGAGAATCTGGCGCAGGGTCATTTCGTAGAATGCGGCATCGTGTGCGCCTTCGCATCCGGGCGGGAGAGCCATCATGGAAACGACAACCTCGTGTTTGAGTCCGGCATCATGAATGCACTGTCCGGAGTAGATCAGATTATTGACGTCGTTCAGCGCATCGAAGTTGCGGATGGTTGTCATACCATGCTTTTTGAAAAGCTGCGCATGCAGTTTAATGATGTCGCTCGACTGTGAGTCGAGCGCGACGACGTTGACACCGCGCGCTAGCGTCTGCAGGTTGGCATCCGGACCGGCGATCTTACGGAAGGCATCCATCATATCGAATGCGTTTTCATTGCAGTAGAAGAACGGGGCCTGAAAGCGTGCGCCGCCGCCCGCTTCGAAGTGAGTTATGCCCGCCGCTTTGGTGGCCTCAACTGCCGGCAGGAAATCTTTAGTGAATACGCGGGCTCCGTAGACGGATTGGAACCCGTCGCGGAAAGCAGTGATCATCGTTTCAATTTTTTTCATTTTTAAAGGGCTCCGTTAATTAAACTGTGCGTTCTGGAAAATTCCTTTGTCTTTCAGTTTTGAAAAAATTAGCCTGCTTTGTACGTAAACGTCGCCCGCGGCTCCAGTTAAAACGGAAGAAAAAATCAGTGAAGTTCTCTATCCAGTGGTATGAACGCCTGCCGTCCACCAACACGTTCCTCAAGGAACTGGCCGGGCTCAACAAGCAACTCCCGTCGGGAACGGTGGTTGCGGCACGAGAACAGACGCAGGGAAGGGGTCGGCGTGAGCGTGAATGGCTTTCCTCGACTGGTGAAAACCTTACCTTTTCAATTTTACTGCGCGGAAAATATGCCTTGCGACAACTGCCATCCGCTTCCATGGCCGCCGCTGTGGCCGTGGCCGAACTGCTCGACGGCGAAGGGATAAAGCCCAATCTGAAATGGCCGAATGATGTGCTGGTGAATGGAAAAAAAATCTGCGGAATTCTCGCCGACGGAGTTTCTGGCGGCGTGATTATCGGCATCGGTCTGAACGTCAACATGCGGAGCGCGGATCACATTGATCAACCCGCCACATCGGTTCTGATCGAAACCGGAGCGCGCCGCGATGTGACTCAGCTGCTCGAAAAAATGCTGCAACACCTTTCGGTTCGCCTCGACGACTGGGCCGAGGGCGGTTTTTCCAAGGTTCGGAAAAACTGGGAGTCAAAAATTCCGAATCTTGGAAAAACGATCACCGTGCGCGATGGCGACATATTTCGCAAAGGGACGCTGGAAGGCTTCGGGCCGGACGGCGAACTGCTTCTTCGAGCGGCGGACGGCATTGTTTCGGCCGTTTGGGCGGGAGATGTTTCCGTCTGAAACATTTTCCAATGGGTTGAGAAAAATGGCATATAGAGCGTCCAAGGTTTGGATAACGGAGGTTTCATGAGCAAAGCGGCCATATTGAACCAGATTTTATGGGATGATTTCAGCGGATTGAGTTCGATCGAAAAGGCTCCGTATTTCGTCAACAACGGGCGTTCGTTTCATGCGCTGGTCGCCCAGCAGTTCAGCCGTCCGATGCTCGAGGAGCTTTGCACACTGGCCACCTGCGTGCGGCGCACGGCGAAAACCCGCGAAGGCAGCGCATTCCTGCAGAAGCAGCTGTTTGACAAGCGGGCCATGCTTTATTTCGCCCAGCCTTCGACCCGCACCTATCTTTCGTTCTACTCCGCCTGCCAGATCATCGGCATGCAAACCATGAATGTGCGCGACAGTTCCACTTCCAGCGAAGTGAAGGGCGAGTCGCCGGAAGATTCCGTGCGGACGTTCAGCTCCTACGCCGATTTGATCATTATGCGTCATCCGGCAGGCGGTTTTGCCGAGAGGATCGCCTGGATGCTTTCCAACACGCATCGCCCCGTGCCGGTCGTCAACGCCGGTTCAGGCAAGGACCAGCACCCGACTCAGGCACTGCTGGATATTTACACCTTGGCGCGCAGTTTTGAAAATACCGGCGGGATTGACGGGAAAAAGGTGGCGTTCGTCGGCGACCTGAAGCGTGGACGGACGGTTCGTTCGCTGGCATGGCTTCTCACGCAATATCAGGGAGTCAAAGCCTACTTCGTTGCGCCGTCGGAACTGCAGATCGGCGATGATATTCTTAAACTGCTCGACGCCGCCGGGATGTCTTATGAAATCAGCCATGACTTCGCCAAAGTGATTCCGGAAGTGGATGCGATTTATATGACCCGCATTCAGGACGAGTGGGACGTGGACAACGAAAGCAGCCGGGTCAACACCACGTCCTATCATTTCACCAAAGACCATCTGAACATTCTCGGCAAGAACGCCGTCATCATGCATCCGCTTCCGCGCCGTCTCGAAATTGACCCGGCGGTGGACGGCGACCCGCGCGCCGTTTACTGGCGGCAAGTGCGGAACGGCATGTGGATCCGCGCCGCGCTGATGCTGAGTATTTTCAGTTGCGACGGCGCCGTGCGCGAATACTGTAAGGAGCATCAACTATGAAACACCTCATTTCACTCAAAGACTGGAGCGCTCAGGAAATCCTCGACGTGCTGGAGCTGGCCGCCAAAGTGAAAGCCAAGCCGCAAAAATATGCCGACGCGCTGAAACAGAAAACCCTGCTGATGATTTTTGAAAAGCCGAGTCTGCGAACCCGGCTGTCGTTTGAAATCGGCATGACTCAGCTCGGCGGTCACGCCATTTACTACGACATGGGCACATCACCCATGGGCGGCGGCAAGGAAACCATCGAAGACTCCATCAAGGTTATCAGCCGGATGTGTAATCTCGTCATGGCGCGCCTGTTTCACCATGAAGACATTCTCAAAATGGCCAAGTACACCACTATTCCGGTGATCAACGCGCTGACCGACGAAGGTCATCCCTGCCAGATTTTGGCCGACCTTCAGACCATTCAGGAAAAGAAGGGCGAACTCAAGGGATTGAAGCTGGCCTATCTCGGCGACGGCTACAACAACGTCACCCATTCACTCATGCAAGGTTGCACAAAACTGGGAATGCATTGCAGTGTCGGCTCGCCGGAAGAGCAAATGCCCGCAGTCGAAGTCAC
>JADYZA010000085.1 GCA_020853375.1 Verrucomicrobiota bacterium
ATGCTCCGTAAAATGGCCGGCGTCGATGAGTTCCGTATCGAGCCGCCGGAGCGGGTCGAAGAAGCCGTCAAACCGCAAAAACCGGCGGCAGTCAGCCGTGGCCGGACAAGTTCGGTGGATGTTTCGTCATTGCCGGACATCAAACCGCTTCAGCGTCGCATTGTCATTCCTGAAGCCGTTGAAGTCCAAACGGTCGATCTCCGCCCGAAAATGAGCGCTTTCCGGCAAAGTGTCCCCGCCATCAAACTCCCCGCAATGAATCTGAGCTTCCGAGGTTCGGAAACTTCCGTTCAGAACGCTCCGAACCTTGGAAAAATTCTAAATTCTGCTGATCGGAATTCGATCCGCCGCGCCATGCTCAGCCATATTATTTTTTCCCCGCCCAAAGCGCTTGAACAGCCTATCAAACCGTAGTTGTCGCCATTGCCGAATGAGACTGGGAGATTTTAGAACGAATCGCTTGTCGTTCTAGGGGCATCCGATATACAAAGCAACCCGTCAGATTAGGTGTTTAATCAGACGGAATCTTAAGCAGGAAAAGAAACGGGGTGATTTCATGATACTGTCTTACCGGATTGAGTCGAAAAGGCTTGTTCAAAGCAATGGGGACGATGCGGACGTGCTCGTGTACCGCCAGCCTACAGATGCTGAAAAAGAATCCCTGCAAAAAAAATACGACCTGGATCCGTTTGACGTGGAAGCGGTCTATGATGCGGACGAAGTCCCCCGTCTGGAACATATGCCGGAGGGCGGAATTTTCATGATTTGGAAACGCCCCGACAATATCACCCGCGATGAAACCATTCAGTTCGAAGTGTCCTCGCTCGGTATATTAATCAGAGACGGAAAAGTTGTTTTTATCGTGCCTCGGGACGAACTCTCCATCACCGGACGGGAGTTCAAACAGATCGACAACGGCATGGACTGCGTCCTTCGCGTTCTCCTGCAAACCGCGCATCACTATCAGGGACATCTTAAAGCGATCAAGATGATGTCACAGGAATTGCAGGCGAAAATTGTTAAATCCATGGAAAACAAATATCTCCTGCAGATGTTCGCACTCGGCGAAAGTCTGATTTATTACCACAACGCGCTGGAAGCAAACCAAGCCGTCTTATCAAAATTCCATACGGCGACTGGCAAACTGAAACTCTCAACCGAGCAACTCGAATTTCTTGAGGATGTTGTCATCGAAAATCAGCAGGCCAGCAAACAAGCCGGAATTTATTCGACGGTTTTGTCAGGTCTCATGGATGCCCGCGGAACCATCGTTAATAACAACATGAACGTTCTGTTGAAAAACCTGACTCTCATCAACGTTGTGTTTCTGCCACTCAACATTATCGCCAGTATGGGCGGAATGTCGGAATTCAGCGTGATGACCAAGAACTTCAACCCGTGGATATCCTACGGCTTGTTCTCCGTGACCATGGTCCTGCTCGGCTGGCTCATCTGGTGGTGGCTGATGAAAGTTCTGGATCATCTCCAGAACCGGAGCAGCTGAACTCCAGTCCGCCGTAATTTTCAAGGTAGGATCTCACATGAAAACATCTCCAAATAAACAGCTTCTGGACGTCTGTATCGAAGCCGCGCGGGCGGCAGGTTGCTACGCACTGGATAATTATCACCGCCGCGAGGACGTTGCGCAAAGCTTTGACCACGATGTGAAACTGGTGATGGATAGTGAATGCCAGCGCATCGCGGAAGCGGTGATTTATAAACATTTCCCCGACCACGCCATTCTCGGCGAAGAGGGTTCGATTGCAAAAGAACACGCGCTCGAGTGGATTATTGATCCAATCGACGGCACGGTTAATTATACGCGAGGGTTCCCCTACTGGTGTTGCTCCATCGCCGTGCGCTGCGGCAGTGAAATACTGGCCGGATGCGTCTTTGTTCCGGTATTGAATGAATGTTACACCGCAACCTTGGACGGCCCCGCGCTTTGCAACGGCGAACCGATCTGCGCATCCGACGTTACAGCCCTTGGAAAAGCCGCGTTTTTTACCGGCATGACCAAGGATATTGACGGCAGAGCGATCTCCTTTTTCAGCGAGGCGGCCCACACGATGCATAAGATACGCATTCTGGGTTCAGCGGCTATCGATGTCTGTCATGTCGCCTGCGGTCGTTCGGACGGTTATTTTGAGCCAGGGCTTTATCTATGGGACATCGCCGCCGCCAGCCTGATCGCCGAACGCTCCGGAGCCCTCTGCACCGCCTACCCACGTAACGAGGAAAACGGCATGCGCTTTCTCTGCACCAATCGCCACCTTCACTCCGCCGTGCGCACACTGGTCGAGAAACATTTCAAGGATTGACCCATGGCCAAAAAGAAACCGATTCCGGACCTGCATTATCTCTATGAAGCTTCCGTACAGGGCGTGGAAACCGACCTCGACTTTGCGGCGAGGATTTTCAAAAACAAACGCAAACGCAGTCCGTCCGACCTGCGCGAAGATTTCTGCGGCACAGCCGCCCTCGCCTGCGAATGGGTGAAACGTTCGCCGAAGCACCGCGCGTGGGGCGTGGACATTGATCAGCCGACGCTCAACTGGGGATTGGAACACAATGTTCCAAACATTGGAAAAAATCCGGGCGCACTGGAACTGCTCTGCGCCGACGTGCTGAAAGTCAAAACCCCGCCGGTCGATCTGGTGATGGCGCTCAACTTTTCCTACTGCGTTTTCAAAACGCGTGAACTTCTCCTGACCTACTTCAAACAGGTTCGCAAAGCGCTGAAAAAAGACGGCCTGTTTGTGATGGATATTTACGGCGGCACCGAGGCGGTCGGCACCAAGCTGGAACCCCGTAAAGTCGAGACGTTCACCGCCGCGGACGGAACCAAGGTGCCATCCTTCCAATACATCTGGGACCAAGCCGAATACAACGTGATCGACCATCACGTTGTGAATTACATTCATTTCAAACTTCCAGGCATTGGAAAAATTGAAAAAGCCTTCACCTACGACTGGCGCCTCTGGACCCTGCCGGAATTACAGGAACTGCTGATTGAGGCGGGATTCAAGTCCGCCGAGATTTACCTGCATGACTGGACCAAAGACGGCGAGTCTGACGATATCTACCGCCGCCGAACAACCTACGAAAACACCCTTGGATGGGTCGCCTACGTCATCGGTATCAAATAGTTTTTCCGGTTTACATCCTCATACGGACTGTCAATAATCAGACGTAGTCAAAAAGGAGGCATGTAATGAAAATCGTGGCGACTGTAGACTTTTCCACCACATCAGAAAATATTCTGAAAATCACAAAGACCTATGCCAAGAAACTGGATGCGGAGGTTTTCCTAATCCATGCCGAACCGGACGATGTCGTTCCGGAAGAAGAAGACACCACGCCGGAATTAGTCCGCCTGAAAAAAGATGCGCAGGCGCTGCAGAGAGCCGGTGTAAGAGTTACTCCTGTTTTCCTCCGCGGTCCGGTTTGCGAAACGATTATGACAGAAGCCATCCGCCTGGAGGCCGACCTGATTATTACCGGCGCGCACGGTCACGGAAAAATCAGCTGCAAAGTTCCTGTCGGCCACGTCAGCGAGTGTATTCTTCTCCGGGCAAATATCCCGGTGATGGTCGTTCCAAGCTTCTGATCCTCGTCTGACAACCGAACCCGCGCACGGCCTTTTTCCAACTATCGGAAAAAGGCTTTTTTTGCGGTTTTAGAAAACCGGAATGCGCAAGCATATAATCGCCTTCACCCGCTGTTTTTTCGTTATTTTTCAGCGGTTTTTGCCAGATTTTTGATAGCTCCGTTTCGGCATTTTCTATAGAATGCGGCATTTAGAATTTGAGCAGGAAAAGGAGCTTTATGTCTGACGAAAAACGCAGGTCTCAGAACCCCGACGCCAAGGGGTACGGCGCGGATCATATCACCGTTCTTGAAGGCATCGCCGCCGTCCGGAAACGCCCTTCGATGTACATCGGCGACACCGGTACCCGCGGCTATCATCACTGCGTTTATGAAGTGGTGGACAACTCGATTGACGAGGCGCTCGCAGGATACTGCTCCAACATTGAAGTCTGCATCAACGATGACGGTTCACTCTCTGTGACCGACGACGGACGCGGAATTCCGGTTGATATGCACAAAACCGAAGGCAAACCCGCCGTAACGGTGGTGCTGACAGTTCTTCATGCCGGCGGAAAATTCGACTCCGATACCTATAAAGTTTCCGGCGGTCTGCACGGCGTTGGCGTTTCCTGCGTGAACGCTCTTTCCGAATGGCTGGAAGTGGAAGTGAAGCGCGATGGATTTATTCACCACCAGCGTTTTGAAAAAGGGGTGGAAGTGACCGAGCTGGTGAAAATCGGTAAGACGCCCGACACCGGCACGAAAGTAACTTTCTTCCCCGACATGAGCATTTTCACCCATACCGGCGGCTTCCAGTGGGATATTCTCGCTTCCCGTCTGCGCGAGCTGGCCTTCCTGAACCGCGGCACCAAGATTGTGTTGAAAGAAGATGCGACCGGCCGCGAGGAAATCTTCCAGTACGAAGGCGGTATTCAGGAGTTCGTGAAGCATCTCAATAAAAACAAAGCTCCAATGCATCCGGACGTCATCTACTTCGAGCGCGAGAAGGATCACGTCGTCGTGGAAATCGCGATGCAGTATTCCGATGCCTACACGGAAACCATTTTCTCGTTCGCCAATAACATCAACACGTTCGAAGGGGGAACCCACCTTTCCGGCTTCCGCGCGGCACTGACCCGCACGGTTAATCAGTACGCTAAAAACAACAAGCTGATCAAAGACGATAAACAGGCGATGGGCGGCGACGATATCCGTGAAGGAATTACCGCCGTTCTCAGCGTGAAACTTTCCGACCCGCAGTTTGAGGGGCAGACCAAAACCAAACTCGGCAATGGCGAGATTGAAGGAATTGTTCAGCAAATCGTCAACGACGAGCTGGGAACGTATTTTGAAGAAAATCCGTCTGTCGCCCGCACGATTATTGAAAAGGCCGTTGTCGCGGCCCGCGCTCGCAGTGCGGCGCGCAAGGCGCGCGACCTTGCCCGCCGCAAAGGCGCGCTCGAAAGCGGCGGACTCCCCGGCAAACTGGCCGACTGTTCCAGCCGCGATCCGGCGCTGACCGAGCTG
>JADYZA010000086.1 GCA_020853375.1 Verrucomicrobiota bacterium
AAGTAAAGTCCAAGCGCGACTCAGTCGGTGCAGACAAAGCTATAATTGTTTCGAATAAGGGGTTTACCTCTACCGCATCAACAAAGGCACGAGCCTATAATATTGATATATTTTCTTTAGCGGAAGCGTTACGAAATGATTGGAGCCATGCTTTTGCGCACTTTCAGGGTTTCTTCATTCATTCGTATGGCAGTGCCTTAACCGTTTTTATTGTGGATGATGGGTTGAGAATTTTGAATCTTCATGAATCTGTGGGTAAAAAAGTTTCAGAGAAGCAGGGTGCTGCTTATGTGGGGTTAAATGCAGACGGTTCAGAAAAACTGACGCTAGGCCAGCTTGTAAAACCATTGTTCGATGAGCAGAAAATTAAGGAATTAATCGACTCTGATACCGAAAAACGACATCAAATTCGCGTTGAATTTAACGTCCCAGATGCTGAATCGCTTTTCTTTTTGAATGAAACCGGAGAAGTTACCCCTTTGAAAAAGTACATTGTTGTCGGTCAGGTATGGAGACAGGTCACAGTGTGTAAGCCGAAGGTTACCCAATACAAAAACGAGGAAACCGGAGAAATTGTCGCGGAAATCGTGGGATCCGATCAACCCAATTTTGGCTTTGAACTTATTGCGGAGTATCCAAAACGTCAGGATTGTGAGCGCCGGGTATTTTTGCGGAAAAAGAAAACAGGCTAATTTAAATGCAATGCGCAGTCAGAATAGATGGTCATGAAACTTTTTGATGCCCATTGCCACTTGCAAGACGACGCGCTGTTTCCAGCCATTGGAAGCGTTCTGGCGCGTGCGGCGGCGGCGGGCGTTGAGCGGATGGCGTGTTGCGGCACCCGTTCCAAAGATTGGAACCGGATTTTCCAACTATCGGAAAGCTATCCGCAGATTTTTCCAATGATTGGAACTCATCCCTGGTTTGTGAAAGGTAGGGATGGCTCGCCGAGCCGTCCGGACAATGCGGCTCGCCCGGCGGTCGAGCCCTACCAGGACATCCAGACTTTGGAAAACCTGTTGAGGGCGCATCCGGAAGCGGGTATTGGCGAGACTGGGCTCGATTTTCAAGAGCGGTTCACAAATCGTGCGGAGCAGGAGGCGAGTTTTGCGGCGCACCTTGATCTGGCGCGCGAACTGAATCGTTCGGTGGCGGTTCACTGCGTTCACGCCTGGGGTCGGCTGATCGAGATTTTACGAGCCTATCCGGCCCCGCGCGTTTTACTGCATGCTTTCGGCGGCCCGGCGGAGCTGGTTCCGGAGCTTGTAACGCTGAACTGCTGGTTTTCGTTTTGCGGTGCGGTTGCGAATCCGAGGGCGAAGCGGGTCAGGGCGGCGGCGGTGGCTGTTCCGGAAGATCGTCTATTGATCGAAACCGATTCGCCGGATTTTGCACCGGCGAACTGCGCGATGCCGAACGAGCCGGCGAATTTAATCCATGTTATCAACGCTTTGTCCGAGTTGCGTGGCACAACGGTTGATTCGATGATTCGGTACACTTTTTCCAATGCAGAGAGCGTTTTTGGTGCTATCTGATTGCAAACGCTGGAATATCCCGCATACACTGCGCCCCGTTTAATTCGGAGGCCGTTTGCATGAATCATGAAATCATGACGATTGAAGAGGTTGCTGTTTATCTGCGCGTTTCAGAACGTACTGTTTACGACTGGGCGCAAAAGGGTCAGCTGCCTGGCGGTAAGCTCGGAACAACCTGGCGCTTTAAGCGCAGTGACGTTGAAGGATGGGTGAATCGCCAAATCAGTACACCTTCAGGTTCTTCCGTCTCTTCTCCGGCTACGGGTGCGTTGAGCCGGATTTTATCCCCGGATCGGGTGATTTTTTTCGATACAGACGAAAAAGAGGCCGCACTGAAAACGCTGTGCGCCGCGCTGGGAACTTCCCAGCTTGTTCATAATGAAGAGGAACTCGAGCAGGCGATCTTTCGCCGCGAAGATTTGATGAGTACCGGAATCGGTTTCGGGGTCGGCGTTCCGCATGTGCGCCTTGGCTCGGTGGATGACCTTGTGATGGCTCTTGGCATCGCCCGCAAACCGCTGGCCGATTATTCCTCGCTGGATGATGACCCGGTGCAGATTGTTTGCATGGTGGCGGCGGGCAGTGCGCAGCATCCGCAATATATCAGAGCGCTGTCGACGATCAGTTCCCGGCTGAAAGACGAGACCGTCCGCAAAGCGTTGATCGCTGCGGCGGATGCGGTTTCCGCCTATAAAACATTCATCGGCGAATAGGTTTTCGCATTGGGGAACGCCTGCGCCGTTGAGGAATCGACCATCGGATTTCCCTGTAAAATCGAAAAAATCAAAACGGGGTGGACATCCATCTTTTTTTGGTTATGGTATCCGTCTCTTTTGCGCTGTGGTGGGGTACCGAAGTGGCCAAACGGGGCAGACTGTAAATCTGCTGGCTCTGCCTTCGAAGGTTCGAATCCTTCCCCCACCACCATTTTCTGCAATCGAAAACAAAGCAGGATGCCCGTTCGTGAAGAGCGGGTTTTTTGTTATACTTCCAGTGATGAAAAACGACTCACAATTTGATTTTTGGTATGCGGTGAACAATACCGAGGTGATCTCGGTTCCCGAACGCCACCTCGAAACCTTCGGAACCACGCTGGTGAATTACCACTTGGTCACCGAGCTGATGGATTCGGTCGGCAAAGTGCGGGTTCGTGAAGGCAAACTGAAGGCATGCCGCCCGGAAATTATTACGCCTCAGTCCATTGAGGAAATGATGCTCGAAGGATTTGGTTCCGACGCGCGCAATTATGCCGACTGGCTGCACAAGCATGCGCAGGATATGCAGATTTTGAAATACGGCTTCAAAGTGGAGAAGCAGGAAGTCAACGATTACATCCTGACCGATTCTCTTTCGACGGTTCTGGATCGCGTGAAAGATGAAGTGTCCGGACGGAAAGATCCGATGGGCGCTGTTCTCGTCGGCGTCGACCGTCCGTGGGAAGTCTGTCTGCTCAAACTGATGGTGGAGCTGGTTCAGAATTCAGTGGCAGGCAACATTCAGGACATCCGCCAGTTGCAGAGAGATCGTAAAACACAGCTTCATCAACAGATCGAAAAAGCTTTTCTGGATGCCTCCCGCGACGCTTCCAGAGTTCCCGAACTGGCTGATCTGCTCCGGCGGAACGGCCTGTTTGAGCGCTTTGAGGATCGCTTTTTCGCGGTCGTGCGGGCCTCTAAATAAAAACAGTTTCTGCGCATTGACACGTCCAGACGACTTCTATACTTTCTCGATTCACTTTTCGGGCGTTTAGCTCAGTTGGTTAGAGCGCTTCCTTGACATGGAAGAGGTCAACAGTTCGAGTCTGTTATCGCCCACCAGTTTCAAGCCGTTGAAAATAAGACCGTTGCGAAAGCAATGGTCTTTTGTTTTAAGGCTCAATTTCCACGTTTCCCCGGCTGGATTCTGTTATAAGCAGGCAAATGAAACGACAGATGATTTTTGAAGCGCCTGAATCAGCGGACGGAACAGCGGTAGCTGATTTCCTTGCCGCGCGCTTTCCGTATCATGATCGGGCCGGCTGGTGCGATCGCATCAAAGCTGGAGCTGTAACGGTTAACGGCCAGCCGTGCATTTCGGAAACTCCGCTGCGGACTGGCGACCGGCTGAGCTATGAACCCGACGACCGTCCGGAGCCGCCGGTAGATTTCAACATCGGAATCATTTCAGACGACGACGATCTTCTGCTGGTGAATAAGAGCGGCAATCTTCCGTGCCATCCGGGCGGACGCTATTTCAACCACTCGCTATGGGCCTGGCTCAAAAAGGAGCGGGGGCTGGAAGACTTCACGTTCGTCAACCGCATCGACCGTGAAACCTCCGGACTGGTCGTCATCGCGAAAAATTTTGCGGCATCTGAAAACTGCCGCAAACAGTTTTCCGTCCGCAAGGTCGTGAAACGCTACAAAGCGCTGGTCGAGGCGACGGACTTTCCGGCGGAACTGGAAACCGCCGGATGGCTGGTGGCCGACACGGAGTCCACAATTCGTAAAAAGCGGAAGTTTATTTCTGTTGAGACAAGGCCGGCTGGAAGCCGGCGATACGTACCGCAGACATCCTGTCTGCAAAAGTTTGTACCGCAGGCTTCCAGCCTGCCTTGTCCCTCTGTTTCCGTCCCGCCGTCCGCCGACGCCGAATGGGCGGAAACCAAATTCCGGCTGATTAAACAGTGCGGGGAGATTGCGCTGGTCGAAGCGGAGCCGCATACCGGACGACTTCATCAAATCCGCGCCACGCTGCTGGCGCTGGGTTTTCCAATCGTTGGAGACAAACTGTACGGCGTGGACGAAACTCTTTTTCTGCGCTTTTGCAAAGACACGCTGACGGATGCCGACCACGCACGGTTACGTATGAATCGTCAGGCTTTGCATGCCGCCGGACTCAGCTTCCGCCATCCGAAGTTTGGACGGCCTGTCACCGTTGATCTTGATCTTCCTGACGACATGCGGCAACTGCTGGATTCGTTTTAACCACTAATTCACACTAATCGACACTAATTTAAATTTCATCAACACGGAACATGATCTTCTTTCCAAAAGCGCACTCACTTTTTAGAACAAGCCAAATTGGGTTTATATTAAGGAACCGATTTTCTTTCACATCTTGCATTTCTCTACCCCATTTTATTAGTGCCGATTAGTGAAAATTAGTGGTTCAAAAATTCCTCAACGCCTTGATGCGCTCCAACACCGGCGGGTGGGAGTATTCGAGGAAAACTTTGAGCGGGTGGGGCGTGAGGTTGGAGAGGTTGTCGACGGAGAGTTTTTTCAGGGCGTCGATCAGCGCCGTCGGTTCGCCGGTGGTTTCGGCGGCGAAGGCGTCGGCTTCGTATTCGTGTTTCCGCGAGAGGATGTTGCCGAGCAGTCCGAGGATCATGCTGATCGGCGCGTAGAGGAAGCCGAAGAAGATGAAGCCAGCGTAGAGAGGCGTTCCTTCGATGCCGAACGCGGCGTAGAGCCCTTGTTTGGTGATGAAGAGTGAGAGGATGAAGAACATCAGCAGTGACGACGCCAGCGAGATGATGATCCCTTTTTTGATGTGGCCCTTTTTGCAGTGTCCGATTTCGTGCGCCAGCACGGCGACCAGTTCGCCAACGGTGTGTTTTTCGATCAGCGTGTCGAAGAGGGCGATCCGTTTGGTTTTGCCGAAGCCTGTAAAGTAGGCATTGGATTTGGTGGAGCGCTTCGAGCCGTCAATTTTGAAAATGCCGCTGAGGGTGTATTTCTGGGCGGCGGCGAATTCCTGAATCTTCGTTTTCAGTTCTCCGTCTTCGAGCGGGGTGAATTTGTTGAAGAGCGGCAGGATGACGACCGGCGCGATGAACAGGATGAAAAGCTGGATGACCGCCAGCGCGCCCCACGCCCAGAGCCAGGCGTTGGCGACGGCGCTGAAAATCCAGAGAATGAGCGCGAAAATCGGTGCGCCGAGCAGGACGGTGAGCATCAGCCCTTTGAGGATATCGACGACGAAGGTTTTCGGGGTGGTTTTGTTGAAGCCGTAGCGTTCTTCGATGACGAAGGTGTCGTAGATGCTGAACGGAATGCCGACCAGCTGTCCGAGCAGAACGAGGATTCCACCGAAGACGAGTCCCTGAACGATCATGTTGCCGGAAGCGGTCTGGGCGATGCCGTTGATCCAGCTGAAGCCGCCGAGCAGGATGAAGGCGATGGTGAGCGGGAGCATAATGGCCGCCTGAATCTGGCTAAAGCGGGTGTTTTCCCTCAGGTAACGCTGGGATTTGGCGTATTTTTCCGCATCGTAAATTCCCTGAAACTCCGCCGGAATTTCGGTGGAAACGTTCCGGACGTTGAGCGTTTCGACGATCAGGTCGAGCAGCCAGTTGAAAATCAGCAGGGCGAGGATGAAAATCAGGTAGCCGTTCATAATTTGTGCGTCCTTTTGCGTTGATGCGAATGGGCGTAAAAATATATCCTCCGCCGCTATGAGTAAAACACTGTTTGACAAGATTTGGGAT
>JADYZA010000087.1 GCA_020853375.1 Verrucomicrobiota bacterium
AAGCAAAGTTTCCAATGGTTGGAAAATTCGAGGCTTTTTTCGGGATTTCACAACATGAAAAACCGCACATTCCAAACATTGGAAGTGCGGTGTAAAAGAGTGGTGCACCCATCAGGAGTCGAACCTGAAACCTTCTGATTCGTAGTCAGATGCTCTATCCAATTGAGCTATGGGTGCGTCAAAGAAGCGCAGAATGTACTTTGTGCCTTCGGGTGAATCAACCGCAAAAACCAAACTATTTCGCGGCGGCTTTGAGCGCCTCGATTTTGTCAGTTTTCTCCCAAGGGAATTGCGGACGACCAAAGTGTCCGTAGGCGGCAGTTTCGCGATAGCTCCAGCCTTTCGGCGTGAGAAGTCCAAGCTCTTTGATGAGCGCAGCGGGACGGAAATCAAAGATTTTTCCGGACGACACAATGGCTTCCAGCTGGCTGTCTTCCAGTTTGCCGGTTCCATAGGTATCCACGTTGATGCTGAGCGGCTTGGCGACGCCGATGGCGTAGGCCACCTGAACTTCGCACTTTTTCGCCAGTCCAGAGGCAACAATATTTTTTGCCACATAACGGGCGTAGTAGGCGGCGGAACGGTCCACTTTAGACGGGTCTTTGCCGGAGAATGCGCCGCCGCCGTGGCTGCCGACGCCGCCGTAGGTGTCGACGATAATTTTACGGCCGGTCAGTCCGGCGTCGCCGTGCGGGCCGCCGATAACAAATTTACCGGTTGGATTAATAAAGTACTCAACGTTGTCTTTGAGCAGTCCGGTCGGGCCAAGCACCTTTTTCACCACACCGATTAGATCCTTACGAATCGTTTCAAGTGGAACATCGGCAGTCTGATGAGAAATTACAACAGAGGTGATGTGATCCGGACGTCCATCAACGTATTTAATGGAAACCTGTGATTTGGAATCGGGCCGCAGATAAGGAATGGTTCCGGCTTTCCGTATTTTCTGCAACTCATCAAGCAACAGATGACTGTAGTAAACCGGTGCCGGCATCAGAGCTGCAGTTTCGTCTGAGGCATAACCGAACATCATGCCCTGGTCGCCTGCGCCCTGCTCCAAGAAAAGTCCGCGCCCCTCATCCACCCCTTGGGCAATGTCAGGAGACTGTTCGTGAAGCCGTCCGATATAGTCAAAAGTATCAGCGCAGAATTCGAGTTCCTCACGGTCATATCCGATTTCACGAACAACCTGCCGGGCGATCGCTTCCGGATTAATCTTATCCCAGCCGGTACAGGTGATTTCGCCAGCATTGACAACCAGGTTAGTGCTGACAAGCGTTTCACAGGCGACACGGCTCTTCGGATTCTGTGCCAGACAGGCATCCAGAATGGCGTCGGAAATTTGATCACAGACTTTGTCTGGATGCCCCTCAGAAACGGATTCGGATGTGAAAACATGATCTGCTCGAATTTTGCTCATTACGATACTCTCCTCTGTAAATTCGTTTATCCGGATTGATGAATTCTGGTTGAATGTACCTTCTTCAGTTAGCCAACTCAAGAATTTACGGCGTTGTTTTTAAACAGCACGGCGGAAAAGTTCTGCAGGGTTTTTAAAACACCCTTACTCCTCGAAAAATTTATTTTCGAAAAGCCCGATAAGTTCGGCTAAAGCCTCCTCGGCATCCGCTCCGACTATCCGAACGCTGAGCTTGGCGCCTTGATGCCCTTCAATCGTGAGAAGCCCCATGATGCTTTTTGCGGAAACTTCCTCGCCCTTCTGTCCTATAAAAATATCACAGGAAAATCGGCCAGCAGTCTTAACAAGCAACGCGGCGGGTCGGGCGTGTATACCGTATTTATTCAGCACTTTCAGTTCATGTAGAATGGTTTTTTCGTCCGCCATCATTTCACCGCCTTACGAAGGAAATTCGCGATAAGTTTGTCGTCTAGTTCTTTAGCCGCATCATGTCCAAGCAGTTTGAGTTTATAGTTTAATGCCGCCGCTTCAACAATATTTGCCATGTCACGTCCGGAGCTGACCGGCAAGGCAAAGTACGGAATTTTAACACCCAAAATTTCAATTTCAGTCTGCTGAAGACCGGTGCGATCCTCATCGGCATCATTCACATACGGATGCAGATTGATGACCATGTCGAGCATCGCATCACGCCGGATTGCCGAAACACCGAAAAGACTTGGTACATGCACAATACCCACGCCGCGGATTTCCATGTGATAACGCGTCATTTCATGTGCAAAGGCCATTACTCGCCCGCCGGTACGAACCATCTCGGTCACATCGTCAGCCACCAGACTGTATCCACGTCCGATCAGCGATAGCGCTGTTTCGCTCTTTCCAATACCCGCCTGCCCCTGAAGCAACACACCAATTCCCATGATTTCAAGCATGGTTCCCTGAACCCGGTCACGTGGCGCTGTCAGTTCTTCGATGACGAGCGTGCACTCATTAATAAAGTGACTGGTGATCATTGCTGTTCGCAGTAACGGCGTGCCGTACTCTTCAGCCAAAACTCTCAACTCGGGCAACGGGTTCCGGTTGCGGGAGACAACAACAGCAGGGACATTCTTTTCGAAGATACCCCTCAAACGAAGTTCGCGCTCTTCAGAGTTCAGGCTCTTGAGGTAGGTGAATTCGGCAAGCCCAAAAACCTGCAAACGGCGCTGGGCGAAATACTGAAAGAACCCTGTCAGCGCAAGACCGGGACGGTTAAGCGCATTTTCTTCTATAGTCCGGTCGAGACGCTCTTCGCCCCAGACAAGTTCGAGAGACAACCTCTCGGTACTGCTAGACAGCAGTTCTTTCAGTGTAATCGACACAGGACCTTGCCTCGTTTAATGCTAAGGGTGCTGGTGATGATTCTGCACCTTCTGGCGCAGTTTGCGGAGTTGCTTTTCGGCCTTATCAAGGGCCTCATCAATCGAGGTGTACATGTTTTCGGAAGACGACTTGCCCTCTACATGAACATCTTTCCCTTGCACCAGCACTTCAGCTGTATGTACCAGCTTTTGTAATTCCAGAACAATGCGCACGTCTTCTATGCGAGGAAAGTCAACCAGAGTTCGCTCAACCTTACCGTAGATATGCTCGCGGATTCCGTCCGTAATTTCTACATGACGCCCTGTGATATGTACCTGCATGAGCTTCTCCTTTCTCTGTTTTACATGCTGAACCGCGGCCCCAAATAGAGTTCGCGGCTCATCGCATCGTTAACCAAAAATGAACTGGCTCCCTCGCGGAGCACTTTGCCTTCACACATCAAATACGCGCGATCCACCACCGCCAGCGTTTCGCGGACATTGTGATCGGTAATCAAAACACCAAGCCCTTTCGACCGAAGGTCTTTGATGATTTCCTGCACTTCATAAACGGCCAATGGGTCCACGCCGCTAAACGGTTCATCGAGCAGGATCAGCGATGGATTCGTAACCAGCGCGCGAGTAATTTCAAGCCGTCGTCGTTCTCCGCCGGACAGCGTATAAGCACGTTGCTTGGCTAAATGAGAAATTTTCAACTCATTCAGAAGAAACTCTAACCGCTCTCGGCGCTCGCGTCCGGAGATCGGAAGTGTTTCGAGAATCGCCATCACATTTTCCTGCACGGTCAGCTTACGGAAGATAGAGGGCTCCTGCGAAAGATAACCCATCCCCATACGGGCGCGTTTATACATGGGTACATTTGAAACATTCCGATCCTTGAACCAAACCTGGCCCGCTGTCGGCTGAATCAAACCCGTCACCATATAAAACGTTGTGGTTTTTCCCGCACCATTCGGGCCAAGGAGTCCGACAATCTCGCCGGGACGAACATTCACGTCCACCTCGTTCACAACGGTTCGCCCGCGATAGCTCTTAACCAGTTTTTCGGTCCGGATTAAATAGGTCTCGTCCATTTTACTTCCCAAAAATATTGGTTGCCATTTTCTGGTCGGAATAAACCACCATTCGAGCTGACGGTTCACACACCATGCGTCCACTCCCCCTCCAAAAACGAATTCTCTCGCCCATCAGCATATTCTTTCCGTCCACAATTCGGGGGTGCTCCTCAAGAAGAAACTCATCGCTCTTGATCTCATACGTTGCTTTTCCTGCAAGAGCCTCCCTTCCTTCGTGCAGTATTCTAACGCCGGTGGAAGCGCCGATCCAGTCAATTTGATTGCCTTGCCCAAGCTGAATATCCAACTTGTCGCAATACATCTCCATTTTGGCATCCTGCACATGCACATTCTTCTCAAACCGAGCCTTACGGGCTTTATAATCTATAAATAGCTCCTTCGAGGTAATCACGGTTTCTGTATTCGTGGCCGCACTGACCTTAACCTCACCGCTCATCTTAACCGCGTCCTTGATAACGACCCTGCTATTGTCAAACACTTGTACGGTGTTTTCAGAGGACTTCAGCAGAAAGCCCCGTCCGCGCATTGTCATCCGATCCATATCAGCGGCCACCGGCGCGTCCGAGTGCGCTTCACGGGTTTTCTGATTATAGAAACAGTATGGCGACGTCACCGTCACCACGGTTTTACCTTCTTTATAAAACTCCACGCGCAGACCGGTAATCTTAACCTCACCGCCGCCTTCCACCTCGGCGCGGTCGCCAAACAATTGAGAGGTCATCACGCCCTGCTCGTCATACTCCGGCACGCGGAATCCGGATATCTCCATGTTTATATCCTTCTGCGCCCAACTTGAAGCCGCCAGCACGCAAACCGCCCAGAATTTCCAATGTTTGAAAAGGTTCATCACTTCACCTCATTAATCGCATTCAGCTTTTTCCAAAGCTTGGGAACTTCAGAAAAAGGCATCGCATTAGCCTTGTCCGACAGAGCCTTGGACGGATCAACATTCGTCTCAAGGAAAATTCCGTCCACGCCAACCGCCACTGCCGCCTTCGCCAGATACGGCGCAAACCGTCCATCGCCACCTGACGAATCACCTTGTCCGCCGGGTGACTGGACGCTATGGGTGGCGTCAAAAATCACTGGATAGCCCAACTCGCGCATGATCAGCAAACTGCGCATGTCCGCCACCAGCGTGTTGTAACCGAATGAAACACCGCGTTCGGTCAGCAGAATCTTTGTATTGCCAGTTTCTTCCAGCTTTTTGATCACGTTCTTCATGTCCCACGGTGCGAGGAACTGGCCTTTTTTCACGTTCACCGCTTTGCCGCTCTCTCCTGCCGCCACAACAATGTCCGTTTGGCGGCAGAGAAACGCCGGAATCTGAATGATGTCCACCACCTGCGCAGCCAGATGGATATCCTGCTCGCTGTGACTATCGGTCAAAATCGGCACGTTATACTTGGCTTTAATCTCAGCCAGAATCTCAAGCCCTTTGGCGATACCTGGCCCACGGTAGGAATTGATCGATGTCCGGTTCGCCTTGTCGTACGACGCCTTGAAGATCAGCGGCACATTCATCTTCTTCGCCATAGCACTCAGACGCTTCGCCATATCCATGCACAGTTCGCGGCTTTCAATCACGCACGGCCCAGCAATCAGTGCCAGCGGATTATTCCCGCCAAACTTCACCCCGTTCACATTCACCACTTTAGTCATCGCCGAATCTCCCTTAAAACTCATACGGTTTATTTCATATTTCTGTCACAAAAACACTCGTATTCAAAGAATTCTACAAACCGAACACCCTGCAAGCATTGCCTTTAGCTATTTTATGGAATATCTCGCTGGAAATTCGCCCATCCGCCTTTAGCTTAAGCAGAAACGCGGACAACTCCAGTTTTTGGTCGTAACGGCAAATATCGGTACCGAACATCAGGCGGTCCTGAAATTCAGTAAGGAATTTGACAGCATATTCCGGATCGCGGGCCAGCGCGTTGTATCCGCTTCCCGCCGAGAGGTCTCCCCACATATTTCCATACCGGCGGAACAGTTTTGGAACCACGCCCTCTTCCTTGATCGGATACTTGGGATAGCCGCCACGGTCAGCCGGTGTTTCAAGCTGGCCGATTTCCGCCCAGAATGCCGGGCCGTGCCCGAATATTTTCAGATTTGGAAACCGTCTCAGGCAATACTCCAGTTGCGGCAACCCCGGATCGTCATACAATCCGTATCCGCCGCCAATCCGGTCGGAAATGTCAAAAGTCAGCGGAAGACCGATGGCCTCAACCTGTCGGAAAAAGTTTTGCACCAGCGGATGCATGAACGGAAGGTTCGGCATGAATTCACCGACACCTTTACAGCCGTGATCTTTGTACCAATTCAGCCATACCGTGAAGTCGGTATCAGACGAATTGCCGATGCCCCGCGGATCAATATTGCAAAACGGAATAAACCGATCGGAATAGCGGCGGCAGGTTTCCAGAATTTCTTCATTGGATTGCGGCAAATAGGTTTCTGGTCCAATCAATGGAAGCAGAATTCCTTTTTCAATCACCAGTTAATCATAACGGGCAATGACCTCCTCAGGCGTGCAGAATTGAGTCGTGCCGTCCTGCGGCGGGCAAGGCCACATGTAGGCGTGGGCATGGATATCTATAAACATATTCCCTCCCTTTATTAGAAAAAATTCCAACCATTGGAACGCCGGATCATAGATTCAGAAGTTTCTTAAAATTCCCGGAGGTCATTTGCGTCTTTTCTGCAACCGAACCCTCGGCGTTGTCCAGCTTCATCAACGCCGGAGTGATCTCCTTGAACGGCGCGCCGCTTCCGAACAAAACATGATCGGCCCCAATCGTTCGGATCAGATTGGACAACACACCGCCGTAGGCGGAGCGATAGCGCGACATTTCAATATAAAGATTTTTAAACAGCGACTTTCCGGAAGGATCCGCTAACTGACTGACCGGCACAGCACCTTCCGTCAGAACAAACCGAGTATCAGGATTACCGAGAAGCACCTCTTTAAGATCATCCAGCTCCAGCGCGCGAGGGATGTCCATCCAATGCATCTGGCGGAAATTAAAAATACAGGCGGGAATAATAACGGGTATTTTCATTTTTCCCGCGGCGGCAATAATGGCGGAGGCCTCAGCGCTTTTCAGCGAATAGTTATGGTAAAGCGGCAGCAATCGAAGCGCTTTAAAACCGAAAGCTTCGACACATTCCTGCAAGTCCCGCTCCCATCCCGGATAAGTCGGATTGATCGTGGCGATGCCGGTGAAAAAATCCCGATGTTTGGAAATTTCAGCCGCCAGCTCGCCATTGGCATCATGACAGTTTTTATAAAACACACCGTGCGTGTGAGCGACTGCGGCCCCCGATATCCCTTTTGATTCCAGAAGCTTCCGAAGTTTTGTCGAAGTATTATTCCGAACCTGTTGAAACGGCCAATGGCCGATGGCGGTGTTGATGTCGAACAACTTCATTTCT
The DNA here is from genome assembly GCA_020853375.1 of Verrucomicrobiota bacterium. Classification (GTDB taxonomy): domain Bacteria; phylum Verrucomicrobiota; class Kiritimatiellia; order Kiritimatiellales; family Tichowtungiaceae; genus Tichowtungia. The sequence continues at coordinate 7,296 of JADYZA010000087.1, forward strand.
TTCTCCTGGCCAAAATTTTCTCCATGTTCCCGCTGAATATTTTTACGAGCTGCCGCTCGGAGAACCCGGCATCGATCACTTTGCCGACCCCTTCCTCATAAGACATATCCGTGGCAAACAGCACCCGGTCTTCCCCAACGGTATCCAGTGTTCGACGGGCAATTCCCGCATCAACAACGCTCCCGCTCAGATCAATATAGTAATTATTGCCAGAAATGCTTTCCAGCCCGCGCAGATTCCATTCCCAATCGCCGCCGCCGCCGATATGCCCCTGAATCAACATCGTGTCGGGAAACATCTTTAACGCCTGAAGAAAATGCTCCGCCGCGCTGAGTCGTGGCTGGGCCGCCCGAGTCATTGGATCTGTCACTTTACCGGCATGCATCAAAACCGGAATACCCAGTTCAGCGGCTTTTTCCATCACCGGACGTTGTGCCGGATCGGAAATAAAATATTGATGATATAACTTCACTCCAACCATGCCATGTTCGACAACGCAGCGCTCGATTTCGGCGGTTGCCTCCCGAGCATAACCGGGATTAACAAAACAAAAACCTAGAAACCGTTTTGAAAATTTCATCGCTTCAATCGCGATATCATTGTTTCGCCGGACTTCTTCTGGGGTCGGACAATCGTGCGTCAAGGGAACGGAAACGCAGATCCGGTCAATTCCGACAAGATCCGCAGCCTTCAAAACATTTTCGGCTTCTGCGGTATCAAGCCGTCCATTCCTGCCCCAAACATGATTGTGCGCATCGATACATTTATAGCGTTTGGCAATCGCATATTTCACACGTACATCCTTTCGAATATCCTAACTCAACGGCGGCGATAAACATCCACCTGCGTATAAACCGGCCCCCACGGATGCTGTCGGACGGGAATACTCCGCTCCAGCATAAAAGAAGAATCGATCTGCCGGTAAAGCGGCGCAAGCCCCTCATACGGACTATGAAAAACATAAATCCGCCCGCCGACGCTTTTCAATTTCTGAACCAGAATCGCGGCCTCCTGAGTCAGTTCTCTCTGATCTTCCAGCAACTTTTTCGGATCAATACAGGATGGACGCGTCATCTGAATCTCCGGAAACACATAGCGCGGCCCAGTTTGGATTTTCATCTGATCCAAATAATAGTCCACGGTGAAATGGCTGATTCCCGTTTCAAGAACTGCGTCATTCGAAGAAATCTCCGCCCCAAGCCGTGCGATCACATCGCGCTGTTCAGTCAACTTCCCAGTCACTCGCCACTCGGTATACCGAACAGCCCCGGCAAAATTAATGGCGATCAATAGCGCAAAAAATAAAGTTGTCCGCCGGACTTTTGAAGCGGCATAGCCGATCAGCGCGCAAACCAGAGGCAACCCAATCAGATCGATTTTATCCAGCCAGAACACCGGACGAAATGTCGAGAGAGTCACAATCACACCGATCGAAAACAAATGGGCAACAAACAACTCCCTGACGGAACGATCGTCATCTGAACGACCTCGAACCATTTGAAACAACACAAACAGAATCAGAGCCGCCGCCGCCGCCATGCGCACAAGCTTCATTCCGTCAATCGCCAGCATTTGGCTGGAAATACTGAGCAAATACGCCCCGATGGCCCCGTGATAATGCATCAGCTCCGGTACGGTTTCCGGCGTGGAACCCGAGATATAGCCGGACACCTGCAACGCCAAGGACGGCATCCAGAGAATCATTCCGGCAAGCAGGAACATCGACGCCATAAATCCGGCGCGAAGCCGCTCCCGATGAAAGACAGCCAGCACAACAAACTGCGAAAGCGGTACAAACAGGTAAAGCGTGTGCGTGTAAAACCCGGCGACCGAAAAAAAGACAAACAACATTCCGTCGCGCAAAGCACCTCGGCGGAGCGCACGGTAAAAGAAAAGCCACCCCATGACCGTGCAAAACACCATCAGCGAATAATAGCGCAGATTGGTCGCCTGATGAAGACACGGCAGGCAAAACGCCGCGCAGGCCGTTCCAGCAATACGAACACGGGAATCCGCAAACAGCTCGCATAGAAAAAACGGAACCGCGATCAACGCGGCGCAATCCAGAAGAACCGTCAGCGTGGTCAACGCATATTCCCCATCGCCGAACAAACCCATCCAGCCATGGAGAAGAAAATAGAAAAGCGGACTGCCGTTATCCGAACTGAGCATCTGGACAATCCGAAGCAGAGACTCATGCGCCAGCTTGATTGAAAACGCCTCATCAAGCCAGATGCACGAAAACGGAAGCTGAATAAAACGCAAAGCAACTCCCGCCAGCACCAGCAGAGGAATCAACCGTTTCTCGATCTTTTTCCAGTCCATGATTTATACCAATTCTTTGCGTGCCTTTTCGCGTCACGGCACTTTAACCTGAAGTTTGTAATACCCCTGCTGTAACCCTTGAGTGATTGCAATTGACTCGGGACTACCAGTTCCCATCTGCGGATTGGAAACGGGCTTCCAGACACCATCAATCAGATTGGTGCAGTAGAAAAGCGTGTATTGCCGTCCGGTAGAAGAATTAAAACACGCAGTATTATTGCGAAGAGCAGTAATACGAAGAACGTCGGCTTTGTCCATCGGGTCAGTACCGGCAATAAGCTCATTGAGATCGACCACCTGATCGCAATCGGAGTCGTAAAAAGCCGCATTATATTCATTCGCCCCCATATCAACAATTCCGTCAACGACGCGGACATTCCCATCAAGATCAATCGCCGTGGTAGCGTATCCGTTGTTTCCCACATTAATACAGGGTGATCCGTAACCGATGCGCCACTGGCCGTCGGCGGACTGAACGATATGCGGGTCGTTGGTAATGCAACCACCCACGCCATGTGTTACGCCGTCGCCTGCACAGGTATAATTGGCCGAGACTTCAGACAAATTATTTCCATTTTGTGCACTATTTCCCCAGACGATGCAGTTGTTTGCTACTCCCTCGGACATCCCTCCGCCATCACCTCCATCACTGGCACTACCATTCTCGCTCTCAACCCATCCGTATCCACCGTCACCAGTTTGGTTGCCATAAAAGGTGCAATGAGTTGCTGTACCGGAATACATTCCGCCGCCGTCCCCACCTTCGCGCCCGTAGCCAAGATATCCGCCGCCGCCGCCGTTACCGCCAACACCAGTACAGTTGTTGATAAAAATGCAGTTCGTGGCGGAACCAATAGCGATTCCTGCACCGCGTCCGCCATGACCTCCATCACCACCACTTTCACCATTTCCGCCATAACCTCCTGATCCGCCAGCCCCAGTCCAATTATTGGAAAAGATGCAGAAGGATGCAGTGATACCAAATGCACCGCCGCCATCCCCTCCGCTACCACCATTACCTCCGGTATAATAGCCGTAAAAACCGTTGCCACCGCCACCGGTTCCATTTCCAGAAAAACGACAGCGGTTGGCAATAGAGCCGACCATTCCGCCGCCGTTTCCCCCGCGACGATTACCGGTTCCTCCACCGCCATCCCCAGTCTGGTTATCCGTAAAAATGCAGTCATGGGCTTCATTCGAGAATAGCCCGCCACCGTCTCCGCCGCGACCGGCCCCGTAGTCGCCCGGTTTGGCTATTTCCCCGTAACCTCCGCTACCACTCCGGTTTCTAGTAAACGTGCAGTTGATTGCTTTTGTGCCGACCATCCCCCCACCGTCGCCACC
>JADYZA010000088.1 GCA_020853375.1 Verrucomicrobiota bacterium
GATACCAGCCCAGACAGCCTCTTTGGTGCCGATGCCGCCGCAAAGGACGATCAGCCCGAGATTCGCCACGGTTGAGTATGCGAGTATTTTTTTGGCATCGCTGGTGCAAACGGCGACGAGCGAACCGACAATAAATGTGACAGCACCGACCAAAGCGACCATCACCCCGACCTTGGTTCCTTCCAGATTAGGGGCGAGACGGAGTACCAGATAGACCCCGGCCTTCACCATCGTACTGGAATGCAACAGCGCGGAAACCGGTGTCGGTGCAACCATCGCGCCTCGCAACCACCCCGCAAACGGAAACTGGGCGGCCTTGGTGATGCCGGCGAAGGCGAGCAGTCCTGCGGCGATCATGATCATCTGAGAAGCGCTACCCTGATGGCGAAGCTCCGTTAGACTTTCGATTCCGTTGTGGCCCAGTAGAACAATCGCCAAAGCAAACCCGAGCCCGCCCATTAAATTCATCGTCAGGGCGCGCATCGCGTTGACTTTGGATTCCGCCGTTTCCTTATAGCCGATCAGCAAGAAGGAACTCAACGTGGTGATTTCCCAGAAGAAGTAGAGCCAGTTCAGGCTGTTGGAAAAGACGATCCCGAACATTGCGCCTAGAAAAATGAAGAATGTGGCGAAAAACATCGGACGCCGGTCACGGAACTCCGGATGATGGTTCTCATGGAACTCCTTCATGTAACCGGGCGCATAGATGCAGATCAACCCACCGATAACACCGATGATCAGAACCATGATCTCGGAAAGCTGGTCGCAGAGGAGCCAAGGTGAAGAAGTCGAAATGATTGTTTCGGCGGAGGCAGAAGCGGGCTTGAGCATTTCGTGAATTTCAAAACCTGCCACAAGCAAGAACTGAGTCAGAAGAAGCCCAAGGGCCAGCCAGTTTTTCGCTTTCAAGGTGATTTTTAAAAGGAAAATGACAATCAGAGATTCCACGGCGAGCATGATAAGGCTGATATTGTGGGCTGCCCCATCCAGAACCATCGTGTTCTGACCCGGATTCAAGGCCAAAAGAACCGCGCCGGCCATAATCGTGGCCGCTGCCGCATAAACTGCGTAGCGCCGAATCATGTCTTTGGAAATGAACAGCAGGACAACGCCCGCCAGCAACGGAAAGCTCACCATCCACGGAATCAGGGTTTCAATCATTACCTACCACCTTATTTACTCGACCCGCCTTAAGTCTCGGGCCCCTTCGATAGAGAAAATACCGCGTAAAAAGCGATGGACTATAGAGATTGCCCTCTGACTTTCAATAAGATTTATCCCCCGATAATTCAGCCTGAAGATTACCGATCCAGCTGGGCGTCATCCCACGATGCAGGATCTTCCAGAGATTCCAGATGGCTGAACACGGTGACGTGCGGCAAGGCGGCGGCAAGGTCGGTTTCAATATGATCAATCAGCTGGTGCCCACGAGCGACCGTCCAATCGCCCGGAACAAGCATGTGGAACGAAATAAAACGCTGTGCGCCCGCCTGCCGGGTGCGTAAAGCGTGGTACTGGGCCCCCTCTTCCAGATGAGCCTCCAGAATATCCCGCACCTTCCGCTGGTCTTCGGCGGATATTGCCGCATCCATCAATCCGCCCACGGAATCACGCATAATGCGAACGCCGGTCCAGACAATGTTTCCGGCAACCACCAGCGCGACAATCGGATCCAAACGAGTCCAACCGGTCAGAACGACAGCCCCGATACCAATCAGAACGCCCACGGAAGTCCACACATCGGTCAACAGATGATGCGCATTGGCTTCCAGCGTGATGGAGTTATGGCGCCGTCCAGCCCGAAGCAATACGACTGCAACCGCCAGATTCACCAGCGACGCGATAACCGAAACGCCCAAACCAAGCCCGATTTGTTCAAGCGGTTTGGGGGAAATAAGCCGGTGGACGGCGGCCACGGCGATACTGTCCGCCGCAACCAAAATCAGCGCGCCTTCGACGACACTTGAAAAATATTCGGCCTTGCTGTGTCCGTAGGGATGATCCTCATCCGCCGGACGGGCGGCAACCGTCAGCATAGCCACAGCCATCAACCCTCCGGCGAGATTGACAACCGATTCAAGCGCGTCGGAAAGAAGCCCGACAGATCCCGTCAAAAAATAGGCTCCGGCTTTTAATCCGATCGTGAGAATCGCCGCCGCTGTAGACAGCCAGGCAAATTGAACAAGACCTTTTCTGGACACTTCCATACAAAATTCTTTCCACATCAGAGTTTAGGCAAAAACAAGTCCGGCCTTGATACCCTTTGACCTCAGCGATGACCAGACAAAATCCCTATCCGGCTTTCCCTAAAACGGTTTTGATTTGTCACCCATCGCCTGCCATAGTGCGGACAAGTTTTACTCGTTTACCCTTACTGGAAACCCGATGACCATTTTACTTTTTTTAAAAACGCTTCTACTGGGGCTTATCGAAGGGATCACCGAGTTCCTGCCCATCAGCAGCACAGGCCATATGATTCTGGCCGATGAATTCATCCGACTTTCGGAAAACCAGGCTTTCACGGCGGCCTTCGAGGTATTCATTCAGTCCGGCGCAATTTTGGCAGTCGTCGTCCTTTTCCGTCGCGAACTGTGGCCCTTTGCCGGAACCAAGGCGGAACAACAGAATAAATGGCTCCTCTGGGCAAAAATACTCGTCGCGTTCATTCCCGCCGCCATCGCCGGACTGCTCTTCCACGGCTTCATACAAGAATATCTTTTCAATCCTGTCACCGTCGCCGCGACATTAATCTTCTATGGCATTGTCCTGATTCTTTTTGAGCGACGCCATCGGGCTAAACCAAACGCCTTACACTCGATTAACGACCTCACTTTCCGCACCGCCTTTTTCATCGGAACGATCCAATGCCTCGCGCTGATTCCCGGAACCTCCCGCTCAACCGCCACCATCTTGGGCGGTCTCGTTCTCGGACTGAATCGCACACTGGCGGCTGAATTCTCCTTTTTCCTCGCCATTCCCACAATCGCCGCCGCCAGCCTTTTCCAACTTCTCGAAAGCGAGATCGCATTCTCAACAACCGAATACCTGATGCTTGGCCTAGGGTTTGCGGTTTCCTTTGTCGTGGCGGCTATTGTCATCAAATGGCTGATGCGCTACCTGCGGAAACACAGCCTCATCCCATTCGGCTGGTACCGGATCGTCCTCGGAGTGATCGTCCTCGGCTGGTGGTTTACCAAATAGCCAGACGGGCACTGACACCGAGCATTTCAGCCTGTTTATGAAAATGTGCTTCGGCTCCGTAAAATTTAAAAATGACTCGATCCAGCTGTGGTGCGGTTTTTATATCAGGATATTTGCAAACTAATCTTGAGCGGCAGACGGACTTTCGCCAGCGTAACGGAAGGCAAAGGCGGCGACTGGGGGGCCGATAGTTTCGAATACCGTTACAGAGCCAAAAACAATCGCAGAAATAACCGGGGCGTGCTGAGGAAACAACTCATTTGTTACCTGAACGAGTCCAATTGCAAGCCCAGCCATAGGGATAAGCAACAGTCCGCTGGCAACAGCAGGTTTGATGGGTGCCTTGAAGACGGCCGCAGTGCCCACAGTTCCGACGATTTTAGCGACACAGCGGACTCCGGCCAGAGCCAGCACCGCCGGTGCAAACGCAATCAACTCCTTAAGATGCAAACTGGCACCTGCAAAAACAAACAGCACGATAAAGAAGAGCTCAAAAGCAGGCCCGAATTCCATGTTTGAGATCAATCTCTCCTGCTCTCTGGTTTTGACTACCACCCCGACAACCAAGGCCGTGAATATGGTTGAAAAATTCAGCTCTTTTGAGATCGCAGCGGAAAGCATCAGCGTGCCGATAACTATGGCAAGGTGATATTGGGTTGCTTGTGCTGTTTTCGTTGCCAGTCCGTGCATGACCCGCCCAAATAAAATACCCAGCAAAAACGAACCGGAAAACTGGTAGAGAGGCTGAAGAATCACTGTTACCCAGCCCGACCCAGATGCCAGATGAAGGCTTGATAATGTTACTGAGAACAAAATAAACGAAATAAGGTTGTTCAGCGCAACAAGGGTCTTGGCCGATTCTGTTACGATTCCCTTTGCGTGAACTTCATGTGCGATATGTAGCAGGACAGCGGGCGATGATGAAACTACGACAGCGGCAACAAGCGCCGAAACGGCCGCAGGGATATGGAACAGGTACAGGACGAACACGGCCAGCGAAAATGTCAGCAGACTTTCTGTTAATGAGGTAATCAGCAGCTTTGGCGAAGCGAGGATGGTTTTTAAATCGAGAGAAAGTCCCAAGCGATACAAAATCAGAGTCAATGCAACATCGATAAATGTTTGGGATTCGGCAATGGTTTCGTGGCTTAAAAACCCGACACAGCTCGGCCCGAAAAGGACACCGACAATTAGAAATCCGGTAATGCTCGGGAACCAGCGGATCTTGTGCGCCATGAAGCCGCCGAGGGATCCGATTACCAGCATTATGCCAAAGGACATTAGCGGTGTAATGTCCATAGGCAGTGCAGGAAGATAAGTCATGGCCACTCCAAAAAGTTTCAATTAGTGAGTTTGAAGAAAGGCAGAAGCATATCTTCCATCGTATAAAATCCGTTCTGTTTCCTCACAAGCTGTTCAGCGGCAAATAACACGCCGTTACCAAAA
>JADYZA010000089.1 GCA_020853375.1 Verrucomicrobiota bacterium
CGGCGACGGTAAAGCCGATCGACTGGAAAATCTCAACGATGCGTGCGGTAACTTTACTGATCGGATGTTCGGAACCAAGCTCCGGCCAGAGGCCCGGCAGAGTCGGATCGAAGGCGTCGGCTTTTTTCGCGCCGGAGGAAAACGTGTCCTGCCGTTCTTTGATCAGTTCGGCCAGTTCGTTCTTGAGCGCATTGGCTCCTTTGCCGAAGGCAGGCTTCTCTTCGTTCGGCACTTCTTTGAGTTGCGCCATTACTTCGGGAAGCAGCCCGTTGCGGCCAAGATATTTGATACGCACCGCTTCTAGGGCGGTGGCATCCGCCGCGCCGCGAGCTTCCGCCAGCGCCGTTTCTCTGATTTGATTGAGTTCCTGCAGGTTCATAGCTTTTTCCAATGTTCGGAAAACCTACTGATAAAACTTTCCAATGTCTGGAAAAATTCGGATGAAAATTCCAGACACTGGAAAAACGTCTGTTACTTCAACGCAATTAGCGAAAACACCATCACGAACAGTGCAACTGTTTCAATAATACCGATGGCCGCCACCAGATTTCCGAAGCCCTGTCCAGTTTCGCCCAATGCATCCGAAGCGGCCGCGCCAGCCTTTCCCTGATACCAAGCCGACATTCCCAGCGCGATTCCGCCAAGCACGCCGACACTGAGCATCGCTGGCCAGTTGGCGAATGAGGTCGACGCTTTAATGGCGTTCATCAAAATCATGCCATAGATCGTCTGCGACAGCGGCGCACCGATGAAAACCAACAGAACGAACGGTGCCGCTCGGTTTTGCGCATAGCACTTTTTCCAGGCTCCAATGGCCGACATGCTGGCTTCGCCTGCGCCAAGCGCCGATCCGATTGCCGCCAGACTGATAGCCATTGCACCGCCCGCTCTACCCAAACCTTCCATCAATGCTGCATCCATAACTGATTCCTCCTTGCTTATAATTCCTCGTTTGAAAGTTTCTTGAACGGGCGATAATTTTGCCCGCTCCATTGCATGCCAATATGGCCCGAAAACTCTAGCGTGTTCAACCGGATGCCGTGCACCATCACGCCCATGGTGCAAAGAAGAATGTTGAGCGCATGGCCGAAGAAAAGAATCAACGCCGCGCCCAAGCCGCCTACCAAGCCGCCCGCGCCTGCTTCTGCCGCCATGCCGTTAAATGCGCTGGCTACCGCAAAACCGGCGGTGCCGACCGCAAACAACCGAAGATAAGACACCACATCCGTGAAATTACTGACAATGGAAAGCGGCAGAACCGCGTAGTTAAACCATTCGCTCTTGATCTTGTGCACTGGATTCATGAACAGAACAATCAACACCACACTGACCGCCATAATCCAGAGCATGATCGGCGGAAAAGGATAATAAAGCACCATGGTCCGGGCCGTGAAAAACATCGTCCAGGTGCTACCGATCCAGCCGAGTTGTGCCAGAGCCTGCCAGGTGTTAAAAATCCGTAGCGTATTCCAGACGTGCGCGATCGTCAGATGCACCGCACCGATAAAAAAGCAGAGCAGCATGGTGTTCTCATTCGCCTGCGCTCCGGTCAGCCAGCCGATTTTAAACTGACTGAGCACCGCAGGGAGGCTCGCCATTCCGAACCAAACGCCGGTCAACGCGCCCCAGATGATTGTGCAGGTGCTGGTGATCAACAGCAGGTTGAATCCCTGCTGCGGCAGTTTGCGAAAGCGCCGTTTTCCGATCAGCGTAAGGCTGAGAAACAGCAGGCCATAACCGGCATCGCCGACCAACATTGCAAAGAAAAGACTCAGGAACAGAAGAAAAAATGTGCTGATATCCACTTCATGATACCCGGGAGTTACGCCGATAATTTTAAAAACCGCCTGAATCGGGCTGACCCATCTCGGATTGCGCAGCAACGTCGGCGGATTATCTTCAGGATCGATATCATAAACCATCGCCGCCCAACCATTGGACGCCGCCTCCTGCCGGACTGCAGATTCCTGTTCGCCGGGGAAAAAGCCGCGCAGATAAACAATCTCTTCGGAGAAACCCATTCCAGCGCGCGCCTCGAGATAATGAATCCGATCATCCGCCTCGCTCGCCAGAGCGGCAACAGCGAAGCGGTCACCGGAAAAACGGTGAAACGCGGCTCGCGTTTGCTCCGATTCCACGCGAAGCGTTTCGAGTTGTTGGCGCATATCCGCCAGCGATTGCGTCGGCAAAGCAATTTCTTCTGCGTCAACCGAAACTCCGTCGCGTCCGATCAGTGCAAAATAAACCGTGTTGCGGGTGCGGCTCAACTCAACCATTGAAACACCGTCTGGAACTTCCAGCCGTACTTTTGCGGGGGCCTTGTACAATTTAACACGGATTCCTTTAGCCGCCAGTTCGCGAACCGCTTCCGGAGAAAAACTACCGAACGGTTCGTAACGGCGGGCTTCCAGATCGAGTGTTTCAATCTGCTCGGTCAGCGCTTGTTCACGGTGAATCAAATCCCAAACCGCTTGAACCGTTTCGTGAGCCGTTTTGCCGGACGGTTTAACATCCGTGGACTTCGGCAACACCTCCAGAGCCCGTTTCAGATGCGCGGAAAAATTGCGCGCTTCATCCAGATCCGCGCCTTCCGGAAGCTGAACGTGCTGAAGATGCACCACGCCGAGATCACGCAACGCCGCCAGCGTCTTCTCCTGCGAGGAGCGCGTACACAGCAGCGTCAGTTTTTTCATTTTGACGATCATGCGGAGCGAACCTTTTCTACGCTCTTGCCTTTGGCGATTTTGGAGCGGGCGACGGCGGCGGTCTGCTGGTCTCCCATAAAAATACGAATGACACGGATATTATCACGTAACTCAGGAATCTTCACCTTCTCGAACAAATTCACGCGCTGAGATGTGGTGCGAAGTTCATCGGACAGCAACAGGTGCTGCTCTTCGATCACCTGCCGCTCGATTTTCAGGCGGATAAGCTGACGGAGCAAATCAATCCCGCCATCAACCCATGCGGGCGTCTCAAACAAATCTGGCAACGCTTCCTCAAAACGCAGACTTTCAAACATTGGAATCGTGACGCCCGCGATGTTGCCGCTGGAACGTTTGATTTCCGCGACTTTGATATACGGTGAAAAATCGAACGGCTCGGAGAAAAGCTTCACCCACGCGGCAAGATCAGCACGCGCCCGCTCCTCTTCGCCGCGCTTGGCGGCGATCTGTGCTTCAAGCATACGCATTTCAAGCTGCAGCTGCTGCTTCTTAAGCAACAGCGTCGGCAAATAGCGCCGGAAGCGCGTCAGCGCGTCGCGCTGGGCCTTCAACTCGTTCTTCGTATATTTGATCTTCGCCATTTGGCTTCGCAGTTATCCGTTAAAAGTTATTTGTTATCAGTTTGGGCTGCCCGCTTCAGATAGTTCATGTAGCCGTTCAGCAATTTGACGGCTTCGTTCGCGATAAATCTTCCTTCGCTCAGCATTTCCTCCGAAATCATTTCTTCATCATGCGCTGTAATCAGATGGTCAAGAACTTCCCAGCAGGAACCACGAGCATTGCTGCAAAATTTTGCGTTATCCAGATAATGAAACCGCCCATAACCTTCCGCGATATTAGCCGTTGTGGATCGAGCCGCCCTCAGAATCTGATTGGACAGCCCGAAGCGCTCATTTTCGGGCAAACCCGGAACAACGGTTTTAGCGACAAACAGCCGAAGAGCTCGACATGCCTTCCAGCACTCGAGGTCTTCAAATGTTTTAATGTCATTGTTCATTTTTCTTCCTGATAACCATTAACTGATTTCTGATAACTATTTCTTCCAAAACTCGCTCACGAGTTTGGAAGAAATCCCCGTCTCCTGCGGTTCAAAGCAGTCGGCCAGAATCTGCCAGCCGAGATCGAGCGCGCCTTCGAGCGGAATATTCACAGAAAGCGCCATCATTTCCTTTTCGAAGCGTTCGCCGTATTTGAGAAGCTTGGTGTCCCATCCGCTCATACGGAAACCCATCGACTGCTTTTCCAAAGTTTCTTTGTAGGAAGCGTAAAGCTGAATCATAGTGTCCATGATCGTGCGGTGGTCGGCGCGCGTTTTGCCGTTCACCTGCTGTTTCAAACGGCTGAGCGAACCGAACGGCTCGATGCGTCCATTCTTGAGATAGAACTGCCCTTCGGTGATGTAGCCGGTATTGTCCGGTACCGGATGCGTTACGTCGTCGCCCGGCATGGTCGTCACCGCGAGAATCGTAATCGAGCCAGCGCCTTCAAAGTCCACCGCCTTTTCGTAGCGTGAAGCGAGCTGACTGTAGAGGTCACCGGGATAGCCGCGGTTCGAAGGAATCTGCTCCATCGTAATGGCGACTTCCTTCATCGCGTCGGCAAAGTTGGTCATATCGGTGAGCAGAACCAGTACACGCTTATCTTTCAGTGCAAACTGCTCGGCGACCGCCAGCGCCATGTCCGGAACCAGCAGACATTCCACGGTCGGATCCGAAGCCGTATGTACAAAAAGAATCGAACGAGACAGCGCACCGTTTTCTTCGAGGTAGTCGCGGAAATAAAGGTAGTCGTCGTGCTTCAGTCCCATGCCGCCGAGAATGATGATGTCCACTTCGGCCTGCAGCGCGATGCGCGCCAGCAGTTCGTTGTAGGGTTCCCCTGCGACGGAAAACACAGGCAGCTTCTGCGACTCAACCAGCGTGTTGAACACGTCAATCATCGGAATCCCGGTGCGTACCATGTTACGCGGAATAATGCGCTTGGCCGGATTAACCGACGGCCCGCCGATCTCAATCATATTTTCGCTGAGCACCGGCCCGCGGTCGCGTGGTACGCCCGATCCGGTGAAAACGCGGCCCAGCAGATTTTCCGAAAACGAAACCTGCATATTACGCCCAAGGAAACGCACCTGCGAGTCGGTCGAAATACCGCGCCCGCCAGCGAAAACCTGCAGATAGACACGCCCGCCTTCGAGACGAATCACCTGCGCCAGAGACACGCCCATATCCGACGTCACCTGAGCCAGCTCGCCGTAACTGATCCCCTCGGCGCTAACCACGATAACGTTGCCGGCAATCTGTTCGATGCGGTGATAAACCTTATGCATAATCCGTGACCTCCGCGAGCAGTGCGTTGATCCGCTCCTGCTGTTTCTTAAAATCTTCGCTCTCAAAAGCGGTGTTGTTCCAGTCGCGCGTCGCCTGCGTCAGTTTATGGAAAAACGTGCGCGCCGCATCTTTGTTTTCAAATTTGAGCTTGGTTCGAAGAATGGTGGCAAGTGCGCCGAAAACATACCGCTGGCGATCGGCCGGCGTGGCGGCATCCACTTCGCTGAACGCATTCTGCTGCAAATAAACCGAGTCGATGTATTCACCTTTCAGGTAAACTATGAAGTCATCAATCGAAGTGCCTTCTTCGCCGACGACCTTCATCATCTGGTTCACTTCGCTACCTTCGCGCAGAAAACGGCGAGCCTGCTTCAAATCATCAGCATCTACGACGCTCGGATATTTGCTCC
>JADYZA010000090.1 GCA_020853375.1 Verrucomicrobiota bacterium
AAAGAGCCTGCGCGATGCTCATCGTGCGGGCCGGGGAAAAGCCGCAGACACTGGAAGCCGCCTGCTGGAGCGAACTGGTGATAAACGGCGCGCGGGCTTTGCGCTGAATTTCTTTTTCGATAATCCGCGCGACATGCAGAGAACTCGCTTCGAGTTCGGCGCGAACCTTCGCAGCCTGTTCGCCACTTTTGATTTCCGCTTTGTCCCCGTTAATCTGCGCCAGTTTAACGGCAAACGGGTCGCGCGGATTGATCAGCTTGCGGACATTGGCGCCAAGCATCCAATATTCTTCGGGATTGAAATTCTTAATTTCATTTTCGCGTTCGCAGACCAGCCGAAGCGCCACCGACTGCACGCGGCCGGCACTAACACCGCCACGAACCTGTTTCCAGAGCAACGGGCTGACCTTGAACCCGACCAACCGGTCGAGCACGCGGCGCGCTTGCTGCGAGTTAACTCGGTTCATGTCGATCACGCCGGGTTTGGAAAACGCCTCTTTAATCGCCGGCTTGGTGATTTCATTATAGGTGACGCGGCTGAATTTTTCCGCCGGGACGATTTTTTTGAGCAGTTCGAAAAGATGCCAAGCGATTGCTTCCCCTTCACGGTCCGGGTCGGGCGCCAGAATCACTTCATCGCACTTCTTGGCGGCGGCCTTCAGCTCCGTAATCACCTTGGCTCGGCCAGTGGTATTGACATATTCCGGCTCGAATCCTTTTTCGATATCTACGCCGAGTTTCTTCGGCGGAAGATCGCGCACGTGGCCCATCGACGCTTTGACGATATAGTCATCACCCAAGTATTTGTTGATGGTTTTTGCTTTTGCGGGAGATTCTACGATTACTAATTTCATAATTTAAATCCCTCAGTTTCTTAAGTCGTCTGCCAGTTCAACCACACGGCCCGGCAGCATTTTCACCACACGCTTCATTTCCAGCCCGATGAGCAATGCGCTCACCTTGGCACTCGGCAGTCCAGCCGTGCGGGCCAGACTATCCACGTCCAGAGCTTCGTCCCAAAGAACTTTGACCAGCGCCTGTTCATCTTCCGAAAGTGGTATTTCCGGTCGGGCCGAGGAAGCATTCATTGGTTTTTCGAACTGTCCCGGCGGCACCAAAAGCTCGAACTCTTCTAATATATCGCCGACGTTGTCCACCAATTTCGCCCCGTTTTTTATTAAGTAGTTGGTTCCCTTGGATGAAGGACTGTCGATTCGTCCCGGCACCGCGAAGACACTCCGTCCCTGCTCCATCGCCGCGTCCGACGTGTGCAGGGAACCGCTTTTAAAACCCGCTTCAACCACAATAATGCCCATCGAAAGTCCGCTGATAATCCGGTTGCGATACGGGAAGGTCTGCCGATCGGCGGGCCTCCCCAGCGGATACTCGCTAATGACCGCGCCGCTTCCGGCAATCGCATCGGCCAGCTCAGCGTTTTCTGGCGGATAAAGCTGATCAATCGCCGCGCCAAGCACCGCAATCGTGCGGCCTTTGGCTTTAAGCGCACCCTGATGAGCGGCACTGTCAATCCCGCGGGCCAAACCGCTGACCACCGTGAAGCCGGTTTGGGCGAGTTGATAAGATAGCCGGTCGGCCGTGCTAAGTCCGTAGCTTGTGCATTTGCGTGAGCCGACAATTCCAAGCGCATGGCGATCCTTCGGCTCGATTTTTCCACGCACATACAGTGCCAGCGGAGGATCGTGAATCGTTTTGAGCGATGCCGGATATTCATCCTCAAGTGGCGTGATAATGCGAACACCCAGCGCGGCGGCGTTTTCAATTTCCGCCAGAGGATCAACCTGATTCCGCTGACTCAGAATAGAGTCTGAAAGTTTATCGCCGACCCGCTTTACCATCCGAAGATCGGAAAGTTCCGGTTCAAACACCGCTTGCGGCGAACCCAGCGCGTCAATCAAAGCCCGAACCGTCACCGGCCCGATTCCCTCAATCATGTTCAGAGCAATATACGCTTCACGATCGGTCATTGTTTTGAGTTCTGACGTTTTGTCTTTTTGGCGGCGAACAAATCAAGCTGGGCGTCTTTAAGAAGGTCATAGGTTTTCAGAAGACGCAACGTTTGAAGAAGATCGGATTTTTCATAGTTCTTTGAAATATCAACGCTTTCCATCAATTCCAGCAGCATCGTGCGGAATGAAAGAACCCCGTCAATTCCGCCCTGTCGCAAAAGCGTCAGAGTTTCTTCCTGCGGCACGGCGTTGGCGGTCAGGTCGGAAAGGCAGAGAATCTTTGTGATCGAGCCCGCTCCAAGCGTCTTTCTCGCCTCTTTGATAACAGATAATTCGGCAAACCGGAAAATATCGGGATTCTTTTTGAGCACGGCCGGACTGAACCGGTCAGTATGCCAGCCGCGAATGCTGACAATGGCGCGCTGAACTTTAGCCAGTTCGGGCGCGCCCCAGACGATCTGTGTGGGGGAATTCACCACGCCAGCCTGCCCCGGCCGAGCAATCAGCAAGTCAATCTCCTCGGCATCGAGCTTATGGCGTGCGGCAACCTGATGCTTATTTGGCTGAATAACGAAAAAGCCGAGCGTCTCAAAATACTCGCGTACAATCTGTTCATTGACTGATGCCATTCCAGACCTCCTTCAGCAGCTCTTCGGGAACTTCACAACCGAACTCGACGTGGCCGATCCGGTCGGCCAGTACAAACTTCGGCAGCCCGCCAACCGTCTTTTTATCGACCGCCATCGCGGCGCGGATGTCTTTCCACTCCAACCCCGCCACGCCGACCGGCAGGGAAAGCTGGGTGAGAACTTTTTCGATCCGTGCGGATTCTTCCTCAGAAAGTCCTTTGAGAGCGACGGACAGGCGCGCGGCATAAACCATACCGATCGCCACCGCTTCGCCGTGGAGAAACTCGCCGTAGCCCGCCACATTTTCGATGGCATGCGCCGCCGTATGTCCAAAGTTCAGAATGCCGCGAAGTCCGCTTTCGCGTTCATCTTTGCCGACAACCTCGGCCTTGATCTCACAACAGCGGGCGATTAATCCGGCATCAACCAGCGAATCCTGCTCCAGTTTCCGGAACAGTTCCGAATCCCAGATGACGCCGTATTTGACGACTTCAGCCATTCCGGCAGCCAGTTCGCGCGGCGGAAGCGTTTTGAGCGTATCGATATCCATCAACACCAGTTCCGGCTGATGAAACGCGCCAACGAGATTCTTGCCTTGCGGAATATTGATGCCGGTTTTGCCGCCGACAGAACTGTCAACCATGGCGAGAAGCGAGGTCGGCACCTGAACAAAGCAGATGCCGCGCAACCAGCTGGCGGCGGCAAATCCAGTCAGATCGCCGATGACTCCGCCACCGAGCGCGACCATAAAACATTTCCGGTCGAGGCCGTGCGCGGCGGCTTTGCTGTAAAGATTCATCAGCTGCGCCTGACTTTTCGTTGTCTCGCCTGCGGGAAGAATTTCGAGCACCGGCTTAAATCCGGCTTTTTCCAAAGACTGGAAAACCTGCGAGCCGTAAAGCGGCGCAACATTTTCGTCGGTAACAACCAGGCAACGCCCTTTGAGGCCGACTGCTTTACAGGACTCGCCAAGCGAAGTCAGAATTCCCGAGCCAATATGGATGGGATAGGAGCGGTCGCCCAGATCAACCTTTACGTCGCAGTTCATTGTGCGCACGCTACTTAAAGAGGAAGGCCGGTTCAACTCTTCTTTTTCTGCTGACCCGTTGCGTGCTATTGATACATGTAGCGGATGCGTTTGATGATTCCGAAAACAACCGCCACACCGAAAATCATAATTCCCGTCGTCGGCTCGGGAACCGCCTGAGAAATCCATGAACCGTAATCCTGCGCATCAACCGCATAAATTGCGTCCTGCGAGCCAGCGGTGCTGACATCCGTCATGATTCCTGCCAGCTTCCAGCTTCCGCCGCTATTCACAAAAACGCCGCCGCCGGAATCGCCAGTCCCAGCACCGGCTTCCAGCACTGTGTCCGCCGTATCAAAATACATCCGGAAGCCGCTGTTGGTTCTACCAATTCCACCGACGTAGTTAAGTTGCCCGTCAATCTTGTTGTATCCCCAGCGTTCGGTTCCCTTACCGCTCGATCCAAACGTGTAGTTATATTGATCGACCACCGTCCCAGTCACTCCGTAGCCAACCATAAGTCCGGTCAGCCGGTTACGGGTAGGAATTGTGGGGTAACTCCCCACATAGATGGAGTAATAGGAAGGCAT
>JADYZA010000091.1 GCA_020853375.1 Verrucomicrobiota bacterium
AAGTCCGCCTGCACCAGGGCACACAACATTATCCATACAGCAACTACCATTAACTTTTTTTGCTTCATGCTGCATTCCTCCGTTAAATTCCAAATGAACCCTACATTTTCCCGAAAAAGCGGCGGTATCCGGTGATCAGCACACCTCCAAGAGCAATCATTAGCGCACTTGCCGGCTCGGGAACTGCACTGGGCATGCTTTTCAGATTGCTGGTGATATTTTCCGGAGCATCGTAATTCAACGAAGCAGAGAGAAATGCGATGTTCGCCCAATCCGACCCGAGATTCTGTAAATTGACAAATTTGAACTCCAGAGTGTCTCCGGCGGTCATTCCGGTAAAGCTGAAGTCATAAAAATAATCCGTATTGCGGGCTTCACCGGATCCTCCAGGCAAATAGCTGGACGACATGACGTTCGTGTAACTTCCCAGCAAAGATCCGTTCAGCAGAACCTGAAGATCTACTGCGGCATAATAGTCATGAGCAAAAAATGAAAATTGGAAGGCTTCCGCCGGATTGGTGATCAAAATTGAGGCCCACGTGTAAGGGTCTGCACTTGCCGAACCGATCCATTGGGCGGCTTCGATGTTGTGCGTGCCGCTCAGCGTCGGCGTGCCGCCGGTCCAACTGTATTTCGTGGCATCATAAGTGTTGTTATATCCGGTCGTTCCGTCTCCGTTGACGGCCTTGGCGATGTGAAGCGCACCGGTGGAGGTGATATATTCCGCCGCAGCCGAAGTTTTCCCAAAAAGAATAAACTCGCTGACATTTGTTCCGACATTATAGCTGACCGTCCCGAATCCGCTCGACGATCCAGTAGCGCTCGCACTGGTAATTGTGGAAGCCAAGCTACTCGCAACCGGCAAACAAAGTGCCGCGAGGAAAATTGAGCCGAGTTTATTTTGTTTAATTCTATTCTTCACGTATCAGTCCTTTCATTTATCCCGTACGCTGGTCAGATCCCCGTACAGATTGGTCAAAACTTACCTGTATCCGTTCACTGCGGCAATTGACGCTTATGTAGTGTCGCCCTTCCGGGTAAGGATCACCACTACAAGCCGCCTAAAGCAAAAGAACGAAGCTTGATTTTCCAATGGTTGGATAAGGTGATATAAAAACCTCCGATGCCTGAAAAAACTATACTTCACATCGACATGGATGCGTTTTTCGCGGCAGTCGAAGCACATGACCATCCGGAGCTGAAAGGCAAACCGGTTGTCATCGGCTCGCCGCCGGACAAGCGCGGCGTGGTTTCCACCTGCTCGTACGAAGCGCGCAAATTCGGCATTCACTCGGCCATGCCGTCGCGTACCGCCTTTCAGCGCTGCCCGCACGCCATTTTTCTGCCGCCCAACATGAAGCGCTATCACGAAGTTTCGGGCCAGATCATGGAAATTTTCCGGCGCTTCACGCCGCTGGTTGAACCGCTCTCGTGCGACGAAGCGTTCCTTGATGTAACCGGCGCGCGCTACCTGTTCGGCGACGGCCCGGAAATCGCCCGCAAGATTAAGGCCGCCGTACTGGCGGAAACCGGACTCACCTGCTCGGTTGGCGTTGCGCCAAATATGTTTCTGGCCAAAATCGCCAGCGATCTCAACAAGCCCGACGGACTAACAACCGTTCCGGCTTCGGAAAAGCTCATCGCCGAGTTCCTTTCTCCTCTACCGATTAAACGGATGTGGGGAGCAGGGGAAAAAACGCAGGCGATCCTTGAAGCGCACAACATCCACACCATCGGCGACCTGCAAACCGTTAATCCGGTCAAGCTCGCTGGATGGGTCGGCGAGAATTCCGCCGCCAGTTTCAGAAGACTGGCTTTCGGTATCGACGACCGTGAGATCGAAACCGCAAGCGAAGAAAAAAGCATCTCCAATGAAATCACCTTCGATGAAGATCAGGTCGACGCCGAAGTGGTCGAAACCGCCCTGCTCAAACTCGCCGATAAAGTCGGCGCTCGCTTGAGGCTTGCCGGATTCTACGCCACCACGGCGCAGATAAAAATCCGCTGGAAAGATTTCTCCACCATTACCCGCCAGCGACGACTTGATCCGCCCTGTTGTGACGACATCACTCTACGCGAAACCGCACTCGAACTATTTCATAAGGAAAGCCTGCACAGCCCGGTACGACTTATCGGCTTCGGCGTGAGCGGACTGCGGAAAACCGCCGACACCCCGCAACTCGATCTGTTCCAAAGTTCGGAAAAAAGAAACTCCACCAAACGCGAAGCACTCAGCCGCGCCGTCGATCGCATCCGCGAGCGCTTCGGCCGGAAAAGCATACGACGAGGATCAACCCTGCATGAAAACTGAAACCATCCTGACCTGTCCGGCATGCGACAGCCTGTTGGAATTGAGCGGACAAACCTGCCGATGCGCAAAGGGTCATTCTTTCGACCGTTCAAAAGAAGGCTACATCAACCTGCTCCTGAGTCACCAGCGGCGGTCCAGCCATCCGGGCGACGACGCGAAGATGATTCAGGCCCGCCGCCGCTTCTTCGACTCCGGAGCCTTCGATCCTTTAACCAATTTCATTCTCCATTCATCATGTATCGCTCAGCATTCATCATTATCCATTCTCGACTGCGGTTGCGGCGAAGGTCATTTTCTCGGCGCGCTGAGCGGAACCCGCTTCGGAATGGATATTTCGAAAGAAGCCATCCGGTGCGCGGCAAAACGGTATAAAGACGTAAACTGGATTGTCGCCAACGGCATGCGCAAACTGCCGTTCGCCGATCAATCGCTGGATGTCATTCTAAGTGTTCTTGCACCGCGCAATCCAGAAGAGTTCTCCCGCATACTAAAACCGGATGGCGCGCTGATTCTCGGCGTGCCCGGCCCGAACCATCTAATTGAACTGCGCTCTCAGCTGGCGACCCACGCTGGTGACTTTGAAGAAAAAGCCGACGAAGCCGCAGTCAAATGCGCTCCGCACTTTTCAGAAATACACCGCGAGATACTGAGTTATCAGCAAACGCTTAACGCCGCGCAGATTGCCGACCTCGTCCAAATGACGCCCATCTTTTGGAATTCGAGTTCTGAGGCGAAAGCGCGCGTGCAGGAACTCAACGAACTGAACATCACCGTCAGCTTCGTGCTGCTGACCCTGCAACGATCCGATCGAGCCCCGCCAGATCTTTAATGATCCGGATGTTTTGAAATCCGTTTTGTTCCAACACATGGAAAACTGCTGGACCCTGATCGTAGCCGATTTCGATAAACAGCCCGCCGCCCGGTTTTAAGACGCGCGCCGCCTGCCCGACCAGTGGACGGATCAAATCCAAGCCGTCCGCGCCGCCATCGAGCGCCAGTTCCGGCTCAAAGTCGCGCACGGAAACGTCCAGCGTTTTACAAACATCGGAAAGGATGTACGGCGGGTTCGAAACCACGACATCCAGCGAAGATTCACCAAACCCCTCGAGTAGATTATTTTCCAATGGTTGGAATTTTTCCGCCAACCCCAGTCGTTCCGCATTTTCCCGCGCCAGCGCCAGAGCATCCGGCGAAACATCAACGCCAACAACTTCAGCCGCTGGCAGTTCGGCGAGCAATGCCAGCGCAATACAGCCGGTTCCGGTTCCGACATCAGCAATGACGATAGATGATTGGCGATTGGCGATGGATGAAAGAACCTCATCAACGAGCAATTCCGTCTCTGCTCTGGGAATTAACGCCCGCCGGTCGCACCGGATTTCCAAGCCTCGGAAATCGACCCAGCCGAGGATGTACTGAATCGGCTCGCCCTGCTCCGCGCGGACAATCAGTTTTTCGAGCGCCTTATCCTGCGCTGGAGTCATATTCCGGAAATAGATTTCAAGCGGCTTGCACGCCAGCACATGCGCCGCTAACTCTTCAACGGCTCGCTTGGCGTTGCCTGAACCGGCGGCAAAAAGCCGCGCTTCCAATGGTTGGAAATTTTTCATTATCGGCCTCGAACTGTAATTCCGAAGCTTTGGGCAGACGAGGATTTAAATCATTTCCCTTAAATTCGCTCCGGCCATCCGCTACTCTCTTCCGAAAAGGAGTAAATCGATGAACACTAAACCACGTATCGCGATTGTGACCGGAGCCACATCCGGCATCGGAGAAGCCACCGTCCGAAAACTCATCGCCGCCGGCATTCGAGTCGTAGGAAACGGACGCACCGCAAAAAAACTGACCGCGCTCGAAAAGGAACTTGGCAGCAACTTCCACGGCGTGGCGGGCGATGCGGCAAACAGCGATTTGCTGGATCGGCTCTTTGACGCGGCCATCAAACAGTTTGGCGGCGAAGCGGATATCGTCGTGGCCAATGCCGGGCGCGGATTGGGCGGTTCGGTCAAGGATGCCGATCTCTCGCAATTTCAGGATGTTCTAAACATCAACGTGAGCGGAACGCTGGCGCTCCTGCAGAAGGCGGCTCGCAGAATGATGGAAACACAGAAGACAGCCTTTCCAAAAACGGCGGCGGATATTGTGATTATTGGATCGGTTGTGGGTCGGCATATATCGCCGTTCAGCGCGGTTTACGGCGCATCAAAATTCGCCGTGCACGCACTGGCGGAAGGCCTGCGCCGTGAGGTGGGCCCCAAAGGCGTGCGAGTTTCGCTGGTTGAGCCGGGAATTGTTGTTAGCGGATTTCAAGAGGCGGCGGGTTACAGCGACGAGCTGACAAACAGCTTCCACGAAAAGTTCGGCCCGCTTCTGATCGGTGATGATGTTGCCAGCGCCATTCATCACATCATCACGCAACCGCCCCATGTGCATATCAGCGATATCGTCATCCGCGCGACACGGCAGGATTATCCGTAATCCGGATCGTGGGAGTCAGCCCGTCCGTTATGATCGTTAAAACGCCAGCCATTCCCCTGTACTGGACCGATGTATCCAACACATCGCGCATCGTGACGTGGTTGACGGCGCACTACGGAAAACTCTCCACCACCATCAAAGGCGACCAGCGCAAGAACAGCCTCTTCCGCGGACAGTACGATCTTTTCTCCACCAGCGAACTGCTCTTTTATGACCGCACGGAACGCGGAACACACATCGCCAAGGAATGCTCCATGCTTCATGCGCGCAGCGTTTTCCGCACCGACTGGCGAGCCTGCACCAGTGCCGGATATATCTCCGCCCTCTTCGCTAAAACCACGCCGCGCCACGGCCATGAACCGGGCCGATTTGAATTTTTCGAAGAAATACTCGGCTATGCCGAAGAGTACGGACACGATCCCGCGTTCCTCGTCTGGTTCGATCTGAAGTTTGCGGAATTTCAGGGTCAGCAGATCCTGCTGGAAGACAGCGAACAGCAGTCAGGAGTCAGCAGTCAGGAGTCAGAGGGCAGGAATAAACGAACGGCAAAACGCTTTTCGGCGGATCACGGCGGAATCATCAGTCCCGAATACGCCAAACGATTCCGCATCCCATCCACACCGCTCGCGCCAGAATCCGTCGCTCTGCTCAAAGCGTTGCAGCAGGCTGATACGCCGCAGGAAATTCTGGTCGCCGATTGCAATCCGGTTTACATGGCCCAGATCGAGCGGGTCCTTGAAAAATTCGTCACTCACCAGTTCGACCTGCCCCCGCAGGTTCGAAAAACCGCCGCCGCAACACTGCGCATAGCATAGTGCAGAAATCAGACGTCGGCGTTTCGATGCCAATCAATTGTCCGGCGGATGGCATCAGGCAGGGCGCCTCGTCTGTATAAACTCAACTCCGTCTCCGCGCGGTCAACCGACGGAACGTAGCGCGGCGGCAAAGCGCCTTCGATTTTTGTTCCGCGAACGAAAATTTCATTTTTCGTTCCGGCACACTCACGGACGAGGTGGGCCAAGTCGGAAATGGAAATCGCTTCGTCAGAACCCACGTTGTAAGCCCGCGCCGATTCGCCACGCAACAGCATGGCCAGAAGCCAGTCCGCCAGATCGGAGCCGTACATATAAGAGCGCAACGGTGTGCCGTCTCCTTTAATCTCGATCGGTTCGCCCCGCAGACAGTTGCCGATAAAGTTGCCGATGGCGAAGTGTGTATCTAGCGGAAGCCACGGGCCGACAAATGCAAACGGACGGGCAATGACGGTTTCGATGCCGGACTTGATGCACATCTGTTCGGCCAGCAGTTTGCCTTTCCCGTAGGCTGTAACCGGATTACACGGAAACGTTTCCGGAATATGTGACAGTTCCGGTGGTTGAACGCCGTAGACCGCGCCGGAGCTGACGTAAAGCAACCGTTCAACCCCTGCATGTTTTGAAAATTCAAGAACCCGCCGGGTTCCATCAATAATCACGGAGCGCATCTCGTCCGGATTTTCCTGATCCAGCTTCACACTAGCCTCGGTCGCCGCATGGATCACGTAGTCGAAATGGCCGGACGGAAAAATGAAATCACGCACATCGCCCCGAATGAGCGTGATCTTTGAATTCGTTCCAGCCATCGGAAACTGCCGGACAAACAGATCCGGATTCCGGCTCAAAACAACCAGCTCTGTTTCCAAGCCTTGGAAAAGCTCCAGCAACCACTTTCCGAAAAACCCAGTACCACCGGCCAGGAAAATGCGTTTGTTAGAAAGTTTGTTCATCGGACTCAATTCCGACGGGGGTCCATATCGTTCAGTAGACGCCCGAAGGATGTTTTTGGGAAAACCTTTGTATCAACGTCGATGATCACATTCAGCAATGCTGGCGCACTGGGGTCTTCCCAGAGCCACTGAATTGCCGCATCTATCTCTTGAGGTGTTCGGATAGTTTTTGCCGATATCCGGTAGGCTCCAGCTACGGCTTCGAAATCCGGCGCGCTGTAACCCCAAATGGTCGATTGCATCCGTGATTCAAAATATTCCTCCTGAAATTGGCCGACCATTCCTAAGCTGTTGTTGTTCAAAACGACCATTTTAACAGGGAGTTTATGCAAAGAAATCGTCTCCAACTCCTGGATATTACATTGCATGCCACCATCCCCGGCCACCACCACAACAGGTTTTCCAGAAGACAAGGTCGCTCCGATGGCGGCTGGCAGAGCAAAGCCCATCGAGCCCATGCCGCCAGACACCAGAAACCGCTGACCCTCATTGATTTCAACGGATTGCGCCGCCCACATCTGGTGCTTTCCAACATCAGCCAGGATGGCGGAAGCTTTCGTGGAAGCCGCTGATAAAGCGTGTATGAAGCGATTGGGGTTGATTCCTTTGCAACTCTCAAGCTCCTCCGTATCCGGCGAAAGAATTATTTTATCGGCAATCCAAGATTCCCATGTTTCTCGCTTGCGACGAGTCCCGCCAGAAAGAGCTAAAAGAGAGGCCTCCATAAAATCTGATAACTCCGCACAGCATACGTCACAACCGGTCACTCGGTTATTAAGCTGTCCTGACTCACAATCCACATGGAAAATCTGGCGACTCCCTTTGAATCCATCGACGTCAGCCCCTGTCTGGCGAACATCTAGGCGACTGCCCAACACGAGCATGAAATCGCTTTCCATCATCGCCTGATTCGCCCAGCGGTTTCCGTATGTGCCAATCATTCCGACTTTTAACGGATGGGCCGTAGGCAAGGCATCCAAGCCCATGAGCGAACAAACCACCGGTATATTCAATAACTCGGCCAGTTCACGAAATTTCGCTGTCACTCCGGCGGAGCGGATCCCGCCACCCGCCAGCAGGAGCGGTTTCTGCGCCGTTTCCAAACTGCTGAATACCCGCTTGGCAAATTCACAGGTTTCGGCGGAAATAGGTTTCTTGTTTATGAAGTCAGACCGCAGAGACTCCACCTCCATGCGCTGCACGTCCATGGGAATATCAACCAGAACAGGGCCGGGTCGTCCTTCAACAGCCAGCCGGAATGCCTGCTCAAGAATCGCTGGAAGTTCTTCCGCCGTTTTCACAAGCCAAGCGGCCTTGGTGATCGGCTTAACGATCGAGACGATATCCGTTTCCTGAAAACCCTGCTGCCGGATCGCCAAATCGCCGGAAAGTTCCGTTGTATTGACCTGCCCGGTAATAAATACCGCCGGAACTGAATCGAAATAACAACTGCCAATCGCCGTCACGAGATTGGTCGCCCCCGGCCCGCTCGTTGCCAGAGCTACACCCGGAATGCCGCTCATTCGCCCCACCGCCTCGGCTGCGAATCCGGCGGCCTGCTCATGGTGCATACTGACAATTCGTATCCCGCCCTGCTGATGGATGGAATCAATAATATGCGTAATCATTCCGCCGATCATTTCAAAAACAACCGGCACCCTCTGACGGTGCAGGAAATCGGCTATATAATCGGACGCTTTCATATCGCTTTTTATTATTCCCAATCATCCACACGGACACGTTCGGCTTCCACGCCGAGATCCTGCAGACGTTTTCTAAACGTGCCGATCATAGCGGGTGGACCGGAAAGATAAAAGAGCGAACCGGAGGGCGCGGCGGCATGAATGGCGACGATGTTCAGGACGCCCTTTTCACCGGGCGCAGAACCGTCTTCGCAATAAACCGCTTTTCCGAAGTTTGGAAGTTCCGCTTCACAACGCTTAATCAGGTCGCCGAACAAATAGTGTTCTGCGGAACGAATGCCGTAATAAAGCATGACCGCCTGTTCCGATTTTTCCTCCAGCATCTGTTTGAGCAGTGACAGGTACGGGGTGATTCCAACTCCGCCCGCAATCAGGATCAGATGTTTGTCCGGCGGGAAAAGAAACTCGCCATAGGGAAGTTTCAGCCAGCACTCCGATCCGTTTTCCAGAGTTTGGAAAATCCGCTCCGTAAACCGACCTTTCACTGAAATGGTCACGGCCAATTCCTCGTGCCGTTCGGAGGGCGCAGAGGCGATAGAAAAAACCCGCGACTCCGGCCACTGCTCGTTCGGCTGGTATTCATCGAGTGCGAGATGCAGAAATTGTCCGGCGTGAAATTTCGGCACTCGGCCCTGCGGCTTGAAATGGTAGCTTGCAACCGAACCGGTATGCCTCACAACCTCCGAAACGCTCGCCTTGATTTTTACGGGACTGGCCATAAATTAAAACCGTTTTACCACGAAGGACACAAAGAGCGCGAAGGGTCAGCACATCCGATCACACGATTAGACAAAATATCGAAATCCATCAACATCCCTTCGTGTTCTTCGAGCCTTCGTGGTGAATCATCACAGATTTTTCACAAAGTCGCGGATTTTCCCCGTGACATAATTGATCTTTGCTTCGGTCAGTCCAGGGAATACTCCCATGAACAGCGTGTTGTTCATGATGGTGTCGGTATTTTCCAGGCCGCCGACAACGCGATGTTCAATATTCATGTAACCGGGCTGGCGGAGCAGATTGCCTGCGAAGAGTCCGCGGGTTTCAATCAGGTTCCGGTCAAGATGCTGCGCCAGCTCCACGCGGCTGAAAGGGGCGTTTTCACGCAATGTCAGAATATAGGAAAACCACGACGGATCGCTATGTTCGGTGGCCCGCGGCAGGATAAAGAAATCTTCCAATCCTTGGAGGCCTGCGGTGATTCGCTGGAAGTTTTCTTTCCGCCGAGCCGTGAAAGAATCCAGCTTATCCATCTGAGCGGCGCCGATCGCAGCCTGCATATCCGTCATCTTGAGATTGTAGCCGATGTGCGAGTAAACATATTTATGGTCATAGCCCTTCGGAAGCGTTCCATACTGCTTGGTGAATCGGCATCCGCAGGTGTTGTTTTCTCCGCCTTCGCAATAGCAGTCGCGGCCCCAGTCACGGAACGATTTGATGATGCGCGCGAGTTGTGGATCGTCGGTAATCACGCAGCCGCCTTCGCCAGTGGTGATATGATGAGCCGGATAAAATGATCCGGTGGCGATGTGACCAAACGTTCCGGTCAGCTTCCCGCGATAGCGGCTGCCTAGCGCATCGCAATTGTCTTCTATCAGCCACAGGTCGTGTTTTTTGGCAAAGGCGCAAACAGCATCGAGGTTGAATGGATTTCCCAACGTGTGAGCGATGAAAACAGCTTTGGTCTTGGGAGACAAAGCCTCTTCCAGTTTTGAAACGTCGATGTTGTAGGTGCCGAGCTCCACGTCTACAAAAACCGGAACCAGCCGATTCTGGACGATCGGAGAAACCGTGGCGGGAAATCCGGCCGCGACGGTGATCACCTCGTCGCTCGGCATCAGCCTTTTGTCGCCGAGCGTTTCAGAGGTCAGCGCGGAAATCGCCAACAGGTTGGAGGAAGAACCCGAGTTGGTTAGAATCACGTCGGATACGTCATAAAAATCCTCCAACTTCCCGCTGAATTCTTCGGCATAACGTCCCGCCGTCAGCCAGAAATCGAGCGAGGAATCCACCAGCGATACCAGCTCCTGCGCATCGAAAACCCGACCGGCATAATTAACGCGGGTTTTCCCGGGAACAAATTCATCGCCGGCCTTGTCGTGGGCCAAGCTGTAGAATTCTTTAACCTTCGCCAGAATTTCATTTCGTAAAGAGGCTGCCTTATCCATCGGTTCAAACTCCAAAATCAACTTGCTTCGTGTATTCAGTCAGATCGGACTCCGTCGCCAAGGTTCCGCTTTCATAAAATTCGCGATACCAGCCGACTGTTTTTTCAAACGTCTTCTCACTGCCCCAAACGGGATGCCAGTTCAGTTGCTCGCGTGCTTTGGCGCAGTCGAGTTTCAGAAGATTGGCTTCGTGCGGGGCCTCCGCAGTCTGCGCTAATCGGTAATCAATCCGGCTCCAGTACCGCTTAATGCTCTCCACCACGTCGCGCACGGAAAGATCGGCATCTTCCGCCGGGCCGAAGTTCCACCCAGTCGAAAATTCCGGATTGCCTTCCAACAAATGCCGTCCAACCAGCAAGTAGCCGCCCAAAGGTTCCAGCACATGTTGCCACGGACGTGTCGCGCCAGGATTGCGGATTTCCACCGGCTTACCTGCAGCCACGGCCCGCATGATGTCCGGAATAAGCCGGTCTTCCGCCCAGTCGCCGCCGCCAATCACATTGCCCGCCCGGCAACTCGCCAGCAAGGTCTGATGTTTTTTTCCGAATGCGGCGGGATTGAAGTAGGAGTTGCGGTAGGAGGCGGTCAACAACTCGGAACACCCTTTCGACGAGCTGTACGGATCGTGGCCGCCCATTGCGTCATCTTCGCGGTAACCGCGCGCCCACTCCCGGTTTTCGTAACATTTATCGCTGGTCACGTTGATGATCGCCCGCACCGATTCCGTTTTGCGGCAGGCTTCAAAAACATTCAGCGTTCCCATGAAATTGGTCGAATACGTTTCGACCGGATTACGATAGGAGGCGCGCACCAGCGGTTGCGCCGCCAGATGAAAAACCATATCCGGCTGAAATTGTTGAAATGTTTTTTCCAGGGATTGGAAATCACGGATGTCGGCCAGCTCTGAGCGCATATTCAGCTTCAGCAGATTCCAGTGCGACGGATCGGTGGGCGCAGGCAACGCATACCCGCAAACTTCCGCGCCCAAGCGCTGGAGCCAATAGGCCAGCCAGCTTCCTTTGAAACCGGTGTGACCGGTCAGCAAAACCTTTTTGCCCTGATAAATTCCGCCGAACATTATGCCCAGCCCTTCGTCCATGGTGCCTTACCGGAATCCCACAGCTGATTCAGTAGCTGGTGTTCGCGCGCCGTATCCATGCATTGCCAGAAACCCTGATGCTGATAAGCCCCCATCGC
>JADYZA010000092.1 GCA_020853375.1 Verrucomicrobiota bacterium
AGCATCCTCAGTTCCGGCCCGACGGACTACGTAGTCATGTTGGGCGGTCCTGTCAGCCCAGCCTACAGCGCAAACTTCCCGGGCGATGCAACCCTGACGCAGGGCGTTTTCAGCATAAAGTTTAGCTATAGCACTAGTTTTAGTATCTGCCTCGGTGCCGGAGGGAGTTCAGCTGGCATACAGTTGTATGCATCCTCTGGGGCGCTTCGCCTGTGGTCCACAAATGTCGTTCCGGCTGCCTGGATCTATTTTGATCAGAGCCCTCGTAGAGGAACGAATGTGGCGAATGATCTGGTTATCAATTTTAATTGCGGTACCCGCACCTTTACCGGAGCAATCAACGGGACTAATCTGACCATGGGCGCCGGGACAACCAACGTGTTCGCCTTTAGTCGGAATTTTGCCTCAATTCCGCTCGTGAATCTAACCCACTATGAAGTGAACACAACTCTGTATGCTGACGACATCAAGCTTCTTCCGGCGGTGAGTTTGGGCCTGTTCACCGTAACTGGGAAGTGAAGACATAGAGATTTTGGCGCGGCGAGTCCTCCCTTTCGGTTTTTACTGAGGGAGGACTTCTGTTTTTCGGAAGAAGTGGTGGTTCTATTGCAGGTCGCTAAGCTTATAGCCATTCATTCCGAGGACTTCTTCGGTGGTTCGGAAGTGGCATTTGCAGGTTTTCAGCAGAATACCGGGGCCTTTGTTGGCGACCAGTTCAGCGGCGATCTGTTTGACCTTGGCAGAACAGCCCTTCGGTACGGTTTCGATGCCGAAATCCTTTTCCATTTTGCGTAAAGCCATCAGGAATCCGGCGCGAGCTAGAATCGAGGCGGCGGCCACAGCCGGGTCGGATTCAGCTTTGGTGCGCTGATCCATTTTTATTTTTTTACCTTTTTCCATCAGCGCGCGCTCAATCAGAGTGGTTGCTCCGAATTTGTCTGAGAGAGCCCGAGGGCAGTCGGGGACTTTTTCGAGCAGGTTTTCTATGGCGCGGGCATGACCCCAAGCGAGCAGGCGGTTGACGTTGGCGATTTTTGAGTACATGCGATTGTAGGCTTCAGGGCCGATGGCGATGACGGCATATTTTCCGTCGAGTTTTTTCCGGATATCGGAAGCGAGCTGAAGAGCAACCCGGTCGCTGGTGATTTTCTTGCTGTCACGTGCGCCGAGCTCTTTCAGGATTTCGACGCTTTTCGCATCGGTGTAGACAGAGGCGATCACGAGCGGGCCGAAGAAGTCGCCTTTACCGCTTTCGTCGACACCCATGTGCGGCTGGACGCTTTCGGGGTCATGAATGGCATCGTAACCGAGGCGTGCCTCGCCAAGAATTTCAGGTTCCAGCGTGAAGGTGATCCATTCTTCGGCGCCCTTGCCTTGCACGAGGCATTTTCCGGAATTGTAGAGATTAACGCGGCAGGTTCCGGCATCGACAGCGATCGCTGTGTGCGGAACTTCGACGGGGATGTATTGCGGCGACCGGAGCAGGGCGGCCAGTTTTTCCTGCTGTTCGCTGGTGAGTTTGATTGTGAAGGAATTCTGTTTCATTGCCGGAGCTTCTAGCAGAGTTCGCTTTCCAATGAAAAAGAAAAAGGGTTTGTTCTCCATGGGGCTTACGGTTGCAACTGGGCAGGAAACTTGGTATCCACAGCTCTAATTCTATGAAAAAAACTATCCTCGCAGTTTGTTTCGCCCTTTTTTCTGGCGTTGTAAGAGCTGGGGAGCCTTCTTTTGGTGATTTGGCGGTTCTTCTGGCTAAGGGCTACTTTGGAGGTTATGTAAAACAAGATGCCTCGTTACAGCAGTGTGTCGCCTTCCTTAACAGCAAGGGGGTTTACTTTTCTCCATTTGATCTGCTCGATTCGGAAAAGGCTGTTTCCAGAGAAGAGTTTGCGCGGGTTGTCGGGCAGTCCATGTTGCTGTTTTCGGGTAAAGCGGAGCTGGTTCAGGGGCGTATTAAAAAGCCGGTAGAAGCCGAAACGTGGGTTGACTACTGCCTGTTGAATGATATAGATTTGTTACCTATTTGGGGGGGATTTGTCCAGTGTACCAAGGGCGGATCGTTGCCCGAGGTTAAAGCGTTTTTAGGAAAACAGAGCGGAGATCGGCAATGAAAAAGAGAATGGTTTGTTTGCTTCTCAGTCTCACGGGTGCTTTCGGACTTCCGGTTACGTCGGTTTTTGCCGACCTTGGTCTGGCTCAAGTTGCCGCTTCTCAAGGCACTCCCGCTGTTGGTCAAACAGTCCTTTCCTCAGCGCAAGCGATTTATGCCAATAATACGGATCCAGCCGCTATTGAAAGCCAGCTCATTGCTATTCTGAATGAAGCGGTTGCGACCGGTGACGAGCGGATCATTCGTTATGCCATCGTGGCTGTCATGATGGCTGGCGGCGAAGCCAATGCCGCGTTGGCCAGAAGGGCTATTAATAGCAGCAATGCCTTTACTTCGTACCAGACTTTAACTGCGGTAACCGTTGCCGCCGTTGAATCCTTGCTGACAGGCGGCGGAGGAGGACTTCCGGGTGTTGCTGGCGGTGGAGGTGGCGGCGGCGGAGATCCGAAGTCTCAAGGCGGGGGACAAAATCCTTTGTTTAAAAATCAGGTTGATCCGAACAACCCGTTTACGTGGGGCACCCTAACTGGCGGCGGCGACAATGATTTGCCAGCCACGAGAACATGAGATAATAGGATAAGATCCCTCTGTTTGGAGAAGAAATTTTTGGAAGGTGACATATGAGCAGAACGAAACTTTTGGTGTCTGTTGTGGTTGGATTGATGGTCGGGCAACTTTTTGCCGCTGGCGATCAGGATCATCTCTTCAAAGTGGTCAATACGGTTCGTTTTGGGTATAGCGACAATTTGCATCGCACGCCTGAAGGCAAGGGTTCAACGTTTGTCACCGATACAATCGATCTTTCGTTCCGCGCCGCTTTTTCGGACCGCACCGACCTGATTATCAAATCACAGCTCAATCTTTTGGATGACAACGGCGGCAACGAGATTTATCCCAATCTGTATGCCATGCTGAATCACAATGTTTCGCCCCGTCTGCTTTTGGGTCTTTCTGAGTATTATCGCAGCGGTGACAAGTCTGGGTCAGGCTCAACCCCTTCCGATGGGAAGCGCTATAATTTCTTTGAGAACAAGGTCGGACTTTCTGCGGATTACGTGCTGACCGGGAGAGATCGCTTAGGGTTCTCTTTGGATCACGATATTCTGCGACACGATGAGGCAATCAACACGCTGGATTATACTACGATCGGTGGCGGGGCTTCGTGGCAGAGAGAGCTGGTTCCCCAGAGAACCCAGGTCACGTTCAGTCTGAATCCTAGCAGAACGACCTATGATAATTTGCCGAAGGACAGTTTTAGCTCTTCGACGAACTCGACCAATTCGGTGTCCTACTTGGATGATCAGGCTTACTATGATGCTTTGAGTGTATCAGCTGGGTTGAGCCATACGTTCAACCAGCAGTGGCAGGGACATATTGAAGCGGGTGTAACCTGTGTTCAGCCGAATTTTTCCGATTCAATAACGACGAACATAACGACCAATGGCGTAAGTGTTAAAACGAATACACTGGAGAATGCGCAGACAATCAGTCCGCTCTTGCGGGCCGGGTTGGTTTACAGTCCGTCGCCAAGGACACGCTTGAGTACCGATTTTTCAATGAGTCACACCCCATCGGACGATACTGGCTACGGGGGGCAGAATACAACCGAACTCCGTTTTGATGCGCAGCATGAACTTACGGCGAAGTTGATGGCTAAGGCGAATGTCAGATTTTCGAGCGTCACTTATGATGAGCAGGATGCCACGGACGGATCCAGCAAGGATAAGCAGGAAGACCGGATGGATCTTGAATTTGCTCTGACCTACAAACTGAACCGTATGCATTTTATTGAAGCGCGGGTGCAGCACACTGAAAAGGAATACAGCAACGGAGCTGAAGGCTGGACGGAAAACCGTGCTGATATCGGTTGGCGTGTTGAGTTGAACTAAACGCATTAACAGAACGCGGGATACCCCGATCATGGTGAGGTTTACGGCCTCACCATCATCTTTTACAGAGGGCTTAATTATGAGTGAGAATCAGAAGAAAGAAACCACGCTCCACTTTCTGGATTACTGGCGGGTAATCCGTTCACGCAAAGAGATTGTTCTGGCCGTTCTATTTCTGGTTGTGATTACTGGGACAGCTTACACATTCACCTTGCCGAAAATCTATGCGTCACAGGCTCGCATTGAGGTTAATAACGATAGCGTTGATATCGATCCCTTCAACCCGTCGCCAATGGGCGGGACGAGGGGTTACGATCCCTATTTTCTCCGTACTCAGTTTGAAATTATCCAGTCCAGACCGATTTTGTACGAGGTCATTAACCGTCTTAATTTGCAGGAAGTCTGGGGTAAGAAAGGCGAGAAACTCCCGAAAGAGATCGCCTATAAGATTCTGTTATCGAGCCTTGCTGTCGGCCAGTCCCGTGACACGAGTCTGATTTCGTTGACCGCCAGCCGGCAGGACCCGAAAGAAGCGGCCCGAATTGCCAATGAACTGGCCGATGTCTATCGCGATGCCCGGTTGGATTTGAAATATAAAGAAATGACGCGTGCGATGGATGCGCTTTCCCGCGAGCTTGAAAAGCAACAGGAAAAGGTCGATTTGGCTCAGCAGCGTGTTGAGCAGATCCGTCAGGAGCTTGATATTACTATTTTGCCGGGGGCCTATTCGGGGCAGTCTGAAAACAGTGTTGAAAA
>JADYZA010000093.1 GCA_020853375.1 Verrucomicrobiota bacterium
CACGGTGCGAGTTTTCGCGAGATTGCCGACAAACTGAGTCGCCAGTACCGGTTTCCCGTGTCGCATAATGCGGTGGTTTCTTTTCTGAAAACTCGGGATCGGGCCGGAAAAGGTCCGGTTTTCTTTTCCGCCGGGCTCCCGGAGGACATCCAGTCGTCCTTGCATAAGCAGCTTGCGGCGCTGTGGACGTATGATTCCACAGCCATCGAAGGCAATACGCTGACTCTGGGCGAAACGATCAAGGTGCTGCAACTGGGGCTGACGATTAGCGGGAAGTCGCTCAAAGATCACGAGGAGGTTTACGGCCATGCGAAGGCGATCGAGCTGATTTACGAGCTGATGAATAAAGAGCGGCTCTGTTCGGAGGATCTGTTTAACCTTCATCGCTGTGTGATGCAGAAAAGCGCAATCGATAGTCTGCGCCCGATCGGCGACTGGAAGAGGGAGTTCAACGGAACCACCGGCCTGCGCGACGAACGCCCGGTCTATATGGAATATGCCTCTCCATCCGATACGCCGAAGCTGATGTCTCGCTGGATCAAAGAATTCAACCGGAAGCTGACAACGGCCAATACCCCAGCCAAAGCGATTAATGTCTATGCCTGGGCGCATTTGAGCTTTGTGAGGATTCACCCGTTTTTCGACGGGAATGGCCGTCTGGCGCGACTGATCGCCAATCTGCCGCTTTTGCGCGGCGGGCATCCCCCGTTATTAATTTCCATGAGCCGCCAAGCGGAATATATCGATCTGCTTTGGTTGTATCAGAATGCGGTTGGTCCATTAGAAATCAACGACCGCCTGCTTCCGCCGCATCATTCGATTGTCCGTTTTAAAGCCATGTTAAAAGAAGAATGGGCCGAAAGCATCCGGCTGGTTGAGACGGCCCGTCAGCAGGCGCGACAAAGAAAGCCCGATGGTAAATGATTCCGTCCGGACATTCGCCGTTCTGCGTTTTACATCCCCACGCCGCTGTGGTTTACTTCTCCGCCTTAACCGATAACCGTTAACTGAGAGCCGGTAACCGCTATGATTAATGTAGTTTTGAAGAAAATTTTCGGGTCAAAGAACGAGCGCGACGTTAAACGGATGCTTCCGCTGGTTCAGCAGATCAACGCGCTGGAGCTGGAGTTTCAAAAACTCTCCGACGATCAGCTGAAGGCCAAAACGTCCGAGTTCAGGGAGCGCCTCGCCAATGGCGCGACGCTGGACGAGCTTCTGCCGGAGGCTTTCGCGGCCGTGAAAAATACCTGTCGCCGCCTGCTGGGAACCACTGTTCATGTGTCGGGCCGCGATCTGGAATGGGATATGGTGCCGTTTGATGTTCAGCTGATCGGCGGAATTGTGCTTCATCAGGGGCGGATCGCGGAAATGGCGACCGGCGAAGGCAAGACGCTGGTGGCGACGATGCCGGTTTATCTCAACGCGCTGTCCGGCAAGGGCGTTCATGTGGTGACAACCAACGACTTTCTGGCGGAACGCGACTCGTCCTGGATGGGTTATGTGTACCGGTATCTCGGTTTGACCGTCGGCTGTCTGAAGGGCCAGATGCCGCCGCCGGAGCGGCTTGAGCAGTATAACTGCGATATCACCTACGGCACGAACAGCGAGTTCGGCTTCGATTATCTGCGCGATAATATGGCGATGCGCGCCGAGGATATGGTTCAGCAGAGCGGCCATGCCTATGCGATCATCGACGAAATCGACTCGATTCTGATCGATGAGGCCCGCACGCCGTTGATTATTTCCGGCCCCGCGCCCTATTCCGCGGATGAGCAGTACCGCTCGCTGAACGGCACTGTTCAACGGCTGGTTCGCCGCCAGCAGGAGCTTTGCTCGAAAATGATCGGCGAGGCTCAAGAGCTTCTGGAAAAAGGCGAAACGGAAGAGGCCCAGCGCAAGCTGTATCAGGTGAATCAGGGAATGCCGAAGAATAAACAGCTGGCCAAGCTGATCGAAGAGCCCGCCACCCGCCGCCTGCTGGAGCGGGTGAATAATATGATGATTACCGATTCCTACAAGGAAGAGGCGCGCGCCCTCCGCGAAGAACTTTTCTTCACCGTGGATGAAAAAGGGCACGATGCCGGCCTGACCGATCAGGGTTGCGCAACGCTCAGCCCAGAAGACCCGGAACAGTTTGAAATGCCCGATCTGGCGACCGCGCTTTCCGAGCTCGATGGCCGCGTCGGCCCCACCCCGCAGGAGAAAATTGTCCTGCGCCAGAAACTGCAGGATGAGTTCACACACCGCAGCGAGCGCATTCACGCTGTTAACCAACTGATCCGCGCCCACTGTATTTACGAAAAAGATGTGGAGTATGTGGTTCAGGATAATCAGGTCATCATCGTCGACACCTTCACCGGACGGTTGATGTCCGGCCGCCGCTGGAGCGACGGGTTGCATCAGGCGGTTGAGGCTAAGGAAGGGGTGAAAATCGAGCGCGAAACCCAGACGCTGGCGACGATCACCATCCAGAACTATTTCCGCATGTACAAAAAACTTTCCGGCATGACCGGTACCGCCGAAACCGAGGCGGGCGAGTTTAACGAGATTTACAAACTGGATGTGGTGGTTATCCCCACAAACCGCCCGATCCGCCGCATGGATATCAACGATCAGATTTATAAAACCAAGCGCGAGAAATATCAGGCGGTGATCGAGCAGATCAAAGACTGCCACGGCAAAAAACAGCCGGTGCTGGTCGGTACAGCCACTGTCGAAACCTCCGAAGTGATCAGCCGTATGCTGGATCGTCAGGGAATTCCCCACAACGTGCTCAACGCCAAAAACCACGCGCGCGAAGCCGAGATCGTCGCGCTGGCCGGGCAGCCCGGCGCCATCACCATCGCCACCAACATGGCGGGTCGCGGAACCGACATTAAGCTCGGAAAAGATGTCGTCTGGCTGAACCGCGATCAGATTTTTGACAAATCGCTTTCGCTGAGCGTCACGCCCGCCGGAGAAACCTCGCCGCTGAAAAAACTGCTGACGGAACGTCCGTGCGGACTTTATGTGATCGGCTCCGAACGCCACGAGTCGCGCCGCATCGACCGCCAGCTGCGCGGACGCTGCGCGCGCCAGGGCGACCCTGGCCTTTCGCGTTTTTACGTTTCGCTCGAAGATGACCTGATGCGCCTGTTCGGCTCCGACCGGATTGCGGGAATCATGGAAAAGCTCGGCATCGAAGAAGGCGAAGTGCTCGAACATCCGTGGCTGAACAAGTCCATCGAGAAAGCGCAGGAGCGCGTCGAGCAGATGAATTTCGGTATTCGGAAAAACACCCTGAAATATGACGACGTGATGAACCAGCAGCGCGAAGTGATCTATGGCTTCCGCCAGACGGTTCTGCGCAATACAGAGCCGCGCGAGACGCTTTACGAAATCCTCAGCGAAATCATCGGCGAAAACGCGCAGGCCCCGACAGAAGAGTTTGTCGCCTGGGCCAACATCAACTTTCCGATCGGCCTGCGCGAAACCGACCTTCCCGCCGAGGCGGACGAGGACGCGCGAACCCAAATCGTTTTCGACCGCGTCAAAGAAGCCTACGAGCTCAAGGTGGCGCATGAGGACCCGACTCGCGTCAAAGGCATCGAGCAAATGATCATCCTCCAATCCGTGGACGAACACTGGCAGGAATATCTGCGCAACATGGACAGCCTGCGCGAAGGAATCGGCCTGCGCGCCTACGGCCAGCGCGATCCGCTCGTCGAATACAAACGCGAAGCCTTCAACCTGTTCGGCGATTTGATGGACCGCATTAAAAACGAGATCGGTCAGAATATTTTCCGGACCGGCTCTTCAATGGAAGCACTCCAAGGTTTCTGGCAGTCGCTCAACAAAATGATGGTGAGCAACCGCGCTCAGGAAGAAGCTTCCGCGATGACTCTGGCGAAACAGTCGGCATCACAGCTGGGTCACGGCGCGCCACCGGCCTCCATTCCCGCGCCGCAACCGATCCGCAATACCGGACCGGAAACCGGACGCAACGACCCGTGTCCGTGCGGAAGCGGCAAAAAATTCAAGAAGTGCTGCGGGCAGTAGCGCCCGCGGCGCAAACTCGGCAATATTCAATTCTCGATATTCAATGTTCATTTGCGGAGAGCTGCCCCGTGAGCATTGGGAATTGATTATTGAGCATTGATCATTAATCATCCCCGCATGATCACTGACTGGTTTATCGGACTGCATCCGGTGGCTCAAGCCTTACTGGCCACGCTTTTCACCTGGGGTGTCACCGCGCTCGGCGCGTCCATGGTTTTCTTTTTTAAAACGATCAACCGCAAGGTGCTCGATGCCATGCTCGGCTTTGCCGCGGGCGTGATGATTGCCGCCAGTTTCTGGTCATTGTTGGCACCGTGCATTGAAATGGCAAAGGAAAATCCGGCGGTTCCGTCCTGGGTTCCCGCCGCTGTAGGGTTTCTACTGGGCGGACTTTTCCTGAGAAGTATCGATTTGATTCTGCCGCACCTTCATCTGGGCGAGCCGATGGAAAACGCGGAAGGAATTCCCACCTCGTGGCGGCGTAGCGTTCTTCTCGTGCTGGCCATCACGTTGCACAACATTCCGGAAGGGCTCGCTGTCGGCGTCGCTTTCGGTGCGGTGGCTTACCATTTGCCGTCCGCTTCTCTGGCGGGCGCAATTGCGCTGGCGATCGGAATCGGTATTCAGAATTTTCCGGAAGGCGCGGCGGTGGCTGTGCCGTTACGCCGCGAAGGCCTGTCGCGCCGCAAATGTTTCTGGTACGGACAACTTTCGGGCGTTGTCGAGCCGATCGCCGGAGTCATCGGCGCCGCGACGGTTCTGCTGATGCGCCCGATTCTGCCCTACGCCCTCTCCTTTGCGGCGGGTGCGATGATCTTCGTCGTGGTGGAAGAACTGATTCCCGAATCGCAGTCGAATAAAAACACCGACATCGCCACCATGGGCGCCATGCTCGGCTTCGCCATCATGATGATCCTCGATGTCGCGCTTGGATAAAACGGGAATGGATTCTGCCCGCCCCGCCCCGGCAGATTGACGAAGTATCTGAATGGGAATATCCTTTTCGTCATGAAGCGCATCAAACAGCTCATCCTATATTACGCTCTTTTCGTCGTGTCTGTTTGCGCACAGGATATGCCGCCGGACGAAGCGTCTGCTGTCGGTCTGACCGGCTCGGGTAAAAATGTAGGTCAGGGCTGGCGGAAAGACGGTTCAGGCAACTGGGCAGGAACCGGAGAGAACCTTGGAAAAGGGTGGCGAACAGATCGCGAAGGACGCCTCGAAGGTACGGGCGACCATCAGGGAAGCGGCTGGCGGAAAGACGGCTCAGGTAACTGGGCGGGAACTGGCGAGAATCTCGGCAAAGGGTGGCGCACAGATCGCGAAGGGCGACTGGAAGGCACCGGTGGAAATCTGGGATACGGCTGGAGAAAAGACTCTTCGGGAAACTGGGTTGGAACCGGTAGGAATCTTGGCAAAACGTGGAGAGTGAAGTGAGCAAAGACGAGATACTGAAAGAACTCAGAGAGAGAACAAAAATAAACAACCTCGCCCTGCCAAAGCACCTCCAGCTCGAAGAGCAAGACGGTCTGGTGACATTATTTTTAGCAACGAAGGAAGGATCGGCTCCGCGCGGTGTTACAGCCAATATGCAGCAAGATGCTTCCGCTTTTGAAGGCTGGGCTGTCGGTTTAAAAGCTGCCGTGCCGGAATGGAGTTTCTGTCTTAAGTGGGCGGCGCCAAAGAATGCGGCCGATGGTCATTATCAGAGGTTTCTTTATCGGGCGAAAAAATTCAGCACATACTACAGCGACTGGTTTTCTATCGCCCCAGGATGTTCGACTCAGGCGTTGCTTATAAAAGATCATGAAAAGTATCTGCTGAATGCCCCGTCCGAGATGGGGAATGGCCGAACAAACGACTCAACATGCAACGCTGAAAATTTCATCGAAAATAAAATTATCAAAGACGAGGACAGTCCCCTTAAACACGCGTTCAAGATAGATAAGCTTTATCGGCAGCTGCCCGTCGGCGTTTTCTGCGGCAAAGTGGAAAAGAAAAATGCGATTTTCACTCGCGGGAAAAGCGCTGTCGATATCTGGGGTATAACTTCTGAGGATGCGCTGGTTGTTTTTGAACTGAAGGCCCCGCGCAACGAGAAGGTCGGCGCAATATCAGAACTTTTCTTTTACGCCATGGTGCTGGCCGACGAACAAGCCGGTCTTCTGATTCGCAAAAAATCGCCCGGAGAACTCATTCGCAATACAACCTCGCTTAAAGCAATGCTCCTGGCTTCAGCCGTTCACCCTTTAATCACAAACAAGGTCTTCGATTTATTGAACGCGCCCTTCAAGCGCCAGGATGCAGTCTTGCCGAAAATCGAATTCGGTTACGAACAATTGCCGACAAAATACACCCGGGAATTTTGAGAAAGCTGCTGGTCATGAATCTCGTCATCCATCGCGGAAGCAATCAAATCGGCGGAAGCTGTGTTGAAGTTGAAAGTCAGGGCAATCGGCTGCTGATCGATCTCGGTCTTCCGCTGGATGCAGAAGGCGATCCGCGTCAATTCCTGCCTGCGGTGTCCGGACTGGACGGTAAGGATTCGTCTTTGCTGGGTATCTTGATTTCGCATCCGCATCAGGATCACTTCGGCCTGCTGGCGCAGATTTCTCCAGACGTCAAAATCGGCATGGGTGCCGCGGCACGCCGGATTCTGACTGCGGCAGCGCCGTTCATCCGCGACCGCCTTCCGCCGCCGGTTTCCGGTTGGAGCTTCGAGCATGAAAAATCTCTGCAAATCGGACCGTTCACGGTTACCCCTTATCTCGTTGATCACTCGGCGTATGATTCCTACGCACTACTGATTGAGGCGGATGGAAAACGGGTTTTCTACAGCGGCGACTTCCGCGCCCACGGACGAAAATCCAGATTGTTTGAATCCATAATTAAAAACCCGCCCAAAGAAATCGATGTCTTGCTGCTGGAAGGAAGCTCTATCGGACGGCTCAACAACGGAGAAACCTTCCCGACAGAACAGGAAATGGAAACAGATCTCGTAAAAGCTTTTGCCGCCACAAAAGGTCTGGCGCTGGTTCATGCTTCCGCTCAAAATATAGACCGCCTTGTGTCGATATTCAGAGCCTGTAAACAAACTGGGCGCACCATGGTGATCGACCTCTATGCCGCCGCCGTTCTCGAAGCGACCGGCAACCTGAAGTTGCCGCAATCCTCCTGGGATGGGGTAGCGTTATTTCTGCCAAAGTCACAGCGTGTGAAGGTAAAAAAGGCCGGCTGGTTTGATCTGCTCGAGCAACATTCATCCCGCCGAATTTACATGCGGCAGATTCAGAAAGAACCGGGGAAATACGTGCTGTTATTCCGGCCTCTACATCTGAGCGAACTCGAAAGCAGCGCCTGTCTGGTTGACGCTTCGTATATCTATTCGCAATGGGAAGGCTACTGGGGAAAAGATGATTTTGATGAAGTAAAATCCTTGCTGGCCCGTCATCAGATCGCAGAACACCATATCCACACATCCGGACACGCCAGTCCGGCTGATTTACAAAAATTTGCCGAAGCGCTGAAGCCCGACAAGGTGGTTCCCATCCACAGTTTTATGCCCGGAAAATATGCAGACCTTTTTCCGAACGTCGAAATTCACGTCGATGGTGAACGCTGGAAGGTTTGTTAATACGTTCCTGCAAGGCGTCTGCTCTTACAGCGACAGCAGTTCCTGCACATCGTTCCAGTTGAGCGCCTGCATGAATTCGCCTTCTTTTTCGAGTGTGGCGGCAATGACACCTTGCTTCCGCTGTTGCATCTGCAGAACTTTTTCTTCGACGGTGTCTTTGGTGATGAGCTTGATACTGTACACCGTGTTTTTCTGGCCGATGCGGTGGGCTCGGTCGGTGGCCTGGTCTTCAACCGCCGGATTCCACCACGGGTCATAGTGGATCACCATGTCGGCGCCAGTCAGGTTGAGTCCGCTTCCGCCCGCTTTCAAGCTGATGAGGAAAACCGGGATGGAGCGGTTGGTATTGAATTCTTTCACCATCGCCTGCCGGTTTTTCGTGGCGCCGTCGAGATAGCAGTATTTGAGTTCGCGCGCATCCAGCTCCTGCCGCAGGATGCTGAGCATGGAGGTGAACTGGCTGAAAACCAGAATGCGGTGGCGCGCGTCGAGCGCTTCGTCCACCAGTTCGAAGAAGAGTTCCATTTTCGCCGACGGAAATTCGCTTTTGAGATTTGGCAGTTTGAGCAGGTCGAGATGGCAGCAGGTCTGGCGGAGCCGCAGCAGCGTTTTGAAAATCTGCATGCGCGAACGGTTGAAGCCTTGCGAGGCGACCATGTCGCTGATTTTCCGTTTCGAACTTTCCAGAAGCTCTTTGTAAACCAGATACTGGTCTTTGCTGAGCGCGCAGTGCGCCACGCGCTGGATTTTTTCCGGCAGGTCTTTGGCGACTTCCCGTTTCATGCGGCGCAACAGGAACGGATGCAGTTTGCGGCGCAGCTTCAGTTGCGCCAGCTCGCCGTCCGGCCCGCCGCGGCTGATCGGCAGTTCGTAGTGTTCGCGGAACGCTTTGTGATTGCTGAGATAGCCGGGCATCAGGAAATCCATAATCGACCAGAGATCGGCGACGCTGTTTTCAATCGGCGTGCCGGTGAGCACCAGTTTGTGTTGCGCGCGGATTTTTTTGGCGGCGACCGCGTTTTGCGTCGTGCGGTTTTTGATGTGCTGCGCCTCGTCGAGAACCGCGATAGAAAATTCGTGTTTCAGATATTCGTCGAGATCGCGGCGGAGCAGAGCGTAAGAGGTGACAACCAAATCGCTTTCGGCCACGTTTTCCCATTGGTCGTGGCGGTCGGATCCGTGCATTTTCAACACCCGCAGATTCGGCGTGAATTTAGCGGCTTCTTCGGCCCAGTTTTCGACCAGACTGGTCGGGCAGACGATGAGCGCCGGTTTGCCGCGCGCCTTTTCGTTATGACGATCTAGCTGAAGCCACGTGAGAGCCTGAAGCGTTTTTCCCAAACCCATTTCGTCGGCGAGAATTCCGCAAAAGCCGCTGCGTTCGAGATAGCGGAGCCAGTAAACGCCTTCTTTCTGGTATGCGCGCAGCGTTTCTTCAAGTTTTTCGCCAAGCGATTCAACTTCGATTTTCTGCGTGCGGTTTTGTGTCTGCGCTTTTTTCATCCAGTCCGGCGGAACTTCCACGTCCACGCCGTCGAGCGAATGAAGCGATGCTTGCACGTACGCGGCGTAAACGTCGCTCATGCGGAAGGTTCCCGCTGCGCCGCCCGCACCGAAGGCGCAGTCGCTAAACACCTCGCGGGCGGTTTCGATGGCGTCGATATCGAGCAGCACGGTGCGGCCGTTCTTTTCGACAAACGCCTCGCCCATGTTCAGCGCGCGCTGGATTTCGCTTTCGCTCAGGCTCTGCCCGCCGCTGTTTTCGTAGGCGTAGCCTACGTCAAAAAATCCGCCGCCGGAAACTTCGTTAATGCGAATCACCGGCGCAGTGAATTCCGCCTCGTCCATGAACGGCGCAACGCGGCCTTCGAACTCGATCCGCCAGCCGTAACGGCGCAACCGGGGAACCGCACCGCCCAGAAAGTTGAGCACTTCGCGCTGACCAACTATCGAGGTGAGCAGGTCGCCGCGGTGTCCGCGGAGACCGGAAAAGGAAAGCTGGTCGAGCGCTTTTTTTTCCGCCTCCATATTGCGCACGCCGTATTCAAAAATGTCGTCTGGTGCCGGAATCGCAAACCCTCCGGCGGCCTCCTCGCGGCAGGCCGCCAGAATCGTTCCGCCATACTCGGCATAGAGCTTGGCGGCGAGCGACGCCTGACTGCCGCTGACCACGAGCCGGAAGCGCGGCGTGGCGGGCGTCAGCGTGAACAAGTCGGCGGAGACGTCGGTATCAACAGGGATCAGGCTTCCAAGCGTTGGAAGCTCCTGATTTAAAAAGTTGGGCACGGCGGGCCGGGCAATACGAGTCGGGTTG
This sequence comes from Verrucomicrobiota bacterium, assembly GCA_020853375.1. Classification (GTDB taxonomy): domain Bacteria; phylum Verrucomicrobiota; class Kiritimatiellia; order Kiritimatiellales; family Tichowtungiaceae; genus Tichowtungia. The sequence goes on from JADYZA010000093.1 coordinate 9,987, forward strand.
TGATAGATGCTGCGCAACGGAGCGGGCAGCAGTTCGTTCAGCTTCCGGAATGTGCCGTCGGTGAAAACCCAGCCTTCGCGAGCGCCAATGATGAACAGCGGCTTTGTGTTTTTCCCCGGCAGATCGACGTGCATGGAAAGGTTGAGTTCTCCGCTGGCTTCATCCAGCTTCATGCTCATCCGCGTGGACACAGGTTCCGCCAGCACCGTCAGGGGCGGGCCGCCGCCTTCTTCAGAAATCGGCTTGTTGATGCACAGCTGAAGCAGATTGATAAAGTCCGCTTCGTTCGCCACCAGTCGGCCGCGCGCCGGGCCGTCGCAGATATCCTCCAGAACGAACAGCAGGTTTTCGTCGCGCGGGGTGAAGGACAGCGGCAGGCCGGGCGGCACGTCGTGCAACAGCGCGCGCCGCCCCTGAAAGTCGGCGATACAGCATAAGGGAAAGCGTCCGCCCAGCGACTGTTCGCGCCAGCTGGATTCCAGCGTCAGGCGCAGAATGGCGGAAATGGCTTTCGGGTGGGTGGCCGGAACCCGATAGAGATAGCTGGCTTCATCGATCTGCTGGAGACGCTCGGTTCGCCGTTTTTCTTTCAGCGCCTTTTCCTGCCGCAAAGGATCGCTGTGCTGTTTGATGGCTTCCAGCCCCAGCGCGACGAGATGGGCGCAGATCAGTCCGCGCTCCTGATTTTCGCGGCATGGACAGTGGTTTTCAACAAGGCCGTCGGATAGCAGTTCGAATTTTGTGCGCATACCGCGGATGCCGACGGCCAGCTCGCCGGAAATAAACGGATGATCGTATTCGAGTTTTTCGACCACGCCGCGCTCGAACAGCAGTTTGCCGTCGCGGAACGACTTCCAGCCGGCCCAGTCCTGCAGAATTTTCTGTGTAAACGGTAGTGCCATTCGTCTGCTTCCAAACAGTGGAAAAATGGAATCCATTCTTTCCAACCATCGGAAAATAGCGAGCTGAAACTTCCGGCTTCCGGAAAATTATTCAGACGGCGCGGTGCCGTTTCCTACCCCTGAACAACGGATTGGATCATTTTTTCGAACCGTCGAAGCCCCGCCTCAAGCGGATGTTTCTTTTCGACGAGCTCGCGCCCGGCCTGCGCCATGCGCTCGGCGAGCGCGTGGTCTGTCAGCAACCACTCAACGCTCTGCGTGAAAAGCTCTGGCGTATCGGCGACCAGACAATTCACGCCGGTTTGAGCATCGATGCCGGCCATTCCGAGCGACGTGGAGACGACCGGAAGTCCGCCCGCCATGGCTTCCAGAACTTTCAACCTCATCCCGGAACCCAGTCGTACAGGAGAAACAAAAACCCGCGCGCGGTTGCGGTACGGCCGCAGATCGTCCACTTCTCCGGTTACAACGATTCTCGAATCCTTGTTCGCCAGTTTGCGAATCCGCGGTCCGACCCCGGCACCCACAATATAAAATTTAACGTCGGGATGCCGACTGCTGAGTTGCGGCCAGACGTGATTGTAGAACCACTCGACACTGTCTTCGTTGGCGGGATCGTCCATGAATCCTGTGAGCAGGATGATGGGTTCTTTCGGAACGGGCGGCAGCGCCTGAATATAGTTTACGTCGATCCCTGACGGAACGACGGATACGGCCAGATCCTGCGCATAATAATGCATGGTGAAGCGGTCCTGCGGCGTTAAAACAAAAATCTGATCGGCGCTGCGATACATGTTGAATTCGTATTTCTGGAGGCCTCTCATCTGGGGCAGGCTTTTAAGATGAAGCTTCAGTTTCACTTCTCCGAGATCTTTGTATTTTTCATACGAAGCTGTGACGCACCGGTGGCAGGATATTATTTTTTTGACCGCCGAAAGATATGGGTTTTTGTGCAGGTACTGTCCCATTTCAGAAAATTCGGCGATCACCAGATCGTACTTCCCCTGTTCGGCGACCTCCCCGACCATTTTCATCATGTCGTCCGAATAACTTTTCCAGAAAACAGCGGGGCGGCTTAAGGAAAGATAGTCATGAAACGCGCGAACAAAAATATTTCTATTGGGGTGAGGCAACGTGTGAAGCTCTTTGAGCAGAGGCCTGAGAGAGTTGATCTGTTCTTCTGTTTCTCCATTCAGAAACGTCATCAATCCAACGTCGTACCCGTGGGCGGATAAATAGCGGATGCGCTGGTGGATAATCCGGTGGCCTCCGGCTATTTCGGCGTGGGGAAGTTTGTTGGTAAGGAAAAGTATATTCATTTCCGCGCCGCCTTAATACAGCTTCTGCACCAGATCCATAAACTCTTCCGGAGAATATTCATTCAGCGAGCGCCCGGTCTTTTTGATGGCCTCTTCTATTCGTCGGCAGATGGTTTGTAATTCCGTATGCGTTTCGCCAGAACCCATCAAAACCTGAAATTGATCCGCTTGTGTAATTCTTATTTGTCCGTCTTGTGCGTCAAATCCAACACCTAGCAATCCGACCACTCGGCTCTGTCCAGCTTCTCTCATTCTTTTATCCATTCCCTACTTGCACTCAGCGAGAATCTCTGGCTTATTTTCCGTTCTTCTGCCCGATTGTGTAATGGTAGCACAGCAGACTCTGAATCTGCTTGTCTAGGTTCAAATCCTAGTCGGGCAACCAGCTCCTCCCAGCTTATGAAACCCGAATGGGCATGAGCACGTAAAGGAACGGCACGCTGGTTTTTATAACACCCGGGCTCAGTTCGTCGGACAGTTCGAAGAATATCTCATCGGAATCGAGATGACGAAGCGGCGCCATTAAAAACCCGGGATTAAACGCGATGGAAATTTCCTTCCCTTCGTATTTCACGGGAATGGTTTCTCTTGCCTCACCGATTTCGGGACTGTTCGTGACCAGCTCGAGTTTATTTTTTCCAAAATTCAAACGCACGGAAGCGGTCTGATCGTCGGTGAGAAGTGATACGCGGCGAGCCGCATTCAGGATTGTTTCCCGGTCGATCGCAACGCGTTCCTCGCACTGTGAAGGAATAACCTGCTGAAAATTGGGGTACGTTCCTTCGATCAGTTTAGAAATAATCAGAATCTGGTCGAAGTCAAAGGCCACTTGGGTTTCTGATACGCGAATTTTCAGAATACCTTCATCTCCAAGGGTCTTGATCAATTCGTTGAGCGTTTTTGTAGGAACAACCAAGTTGGCTTGAGCGTCTTCTGAAAATTCAACTTCCTGCTCAACGAGAGCAAGGCGCCGTCCATCTGTTGCTACAACGGTCAATTTCTCGTCTTTGAAGCTCAATAAGGCTCCGTTAAGGATATAGCGGGTCTCATCCGTTGAAGAGGCATAAGAAACCTTTTTAAGCATATCCCTGAACACATCCTGATCGATGGTATAAACCTTACTTTCTTTAAACTCAGGCAACGGTGGAAATTCGTCTTCGGATAATCCAACCAGTTTAAAATACGACGGTCCTGAACGGATGGTGGCCACATCTTTTGCATCCACTTCTATTTCAACCTGTCCGGCGGGAAGTTCGCGGCAGATGCTGAAAAACCGGCGGGCGGGAAGTGTTGTTCCGCCTTCTTCGCTGATTTCGGCCGCCGCGCTGGTTTTCACGCAGACTTCCATATCCGTGGTGGTTAATGAAACCGTATTGCCTGAGGCTTTTAAAAGCACATTAGACAAGATGGGAAGTGTACTGCGTTGCCCGACGATCGATTGAACTTTTTGAAGCGCTTCGAGTAAAACATCTTTTTCAACTGTAAGTTTCATTAACAACCCTCCCAAATGAATAGGATTATAAATCTATATAAACCGTCTTATTATTACTACTGTAAATAAGCCATTCTAGCCGCCTATTTTTGTTTTAACCTTATCAATTTACCACACTTAGCATTGTTGATATCTCTGTTAAGAAATCACGCTGAACTCAGCTCATTTTCAAATAACCAAAAGTTGTTGTTTCTATCCCCAGCTTATCCACAGGTTGGTAAGAAAGTTATCCTAAAAATTATCCGGTTTTTTGAGCACTATGACTGACTCTTTGGCGGAGCAAAGACAACGTTTGGCGAAGTTTGAGATCCTCTGTCTGCCTCTGTTCAACCAGCTGACATGCGTGCACGATCGTGGCGTGGTTGCGGCTGAAAGCTTCTCCGATCACCGGAAAGGACTGATTGGTCATTGTGCGGGACAGATACATGGCAACCTGACGAGGCCAGGCAATATTCTGCGGCCGTTTAGGCCCGACGAGATCACTCAGGCGAATATCAAAATGTTCGGCGACAGATTTTTGGATGTTTTCGATGCTGATCGAATGTTTCTTTTCCTGATCCAGCGTATCTCTCAACAGATATTCCAACTTCGAGCGGTCTAAGGTCTGGCCTGTCAGTGAAATGTAAGAGGCCACTCGAATCAGGGCGCCTTCCAACCTTCGGATATTAGATGAAATCCGCTCAGCTATGTAGAAGAGGAGGCTCTGCTCTATAGAAAGACCCAGCTGCTCGCACTTTTTACGTAGAATGGCCACCCGAGTTTCAATATCCGGGCTTTCCAGCTCGACAACCAAGCCCCACTCAAAACGAGACACCAGACGAGGGGCCAGCCCGGCCAGCTCTCCGGCGGGGCGGTCCGACGTCATGACAATCTGCTTATGGTTTTCAAAAATGGCATTGAAGGTGTGGAAAAACTCTTCCTGCATCCGCTCTTTGCCCGCCAGAAAATGAATGTCATCGATCAGCAACGCGTCCACAGTCCGGTATTTTTTGCGGAATTTGGCCAACGTGTTGTTTTGAAGCGCGTCGATATACTCATTAGTGAACGCTTCGCAGGTGGTATAGCAAACTCGACCGCGCAGATTTTTTGAATGGATAAAATTTCCGATCGCCTGCATCAGGTGGGTTTTACCCAACCCGACGCCGCCGTGAACAAACAACGGATTGTAGGCCCGCGAAGGAGACTGCGCTGACGCCATAGACGCGGCATGAGCAAACTGGTTTGACGGGCCGACCACAAACGAATCAAATGTGTAATTTTTATTGAGATTGGTTTCCGCCGGCTTCTTCGCAGGAAGAATAGAGAGGCGTTTTTCGCACTTTTCTTCCGGCAGCTCGCTGATCAGAGAATAATCCACAGTCAGGTCGATCTTCATTTCGCGCCCGGAAACCGCCGTCAGCGCTTTCCGGATAAGCGGCAGGTAGTGTTCCACCAGCCACGACTGGTAAAAATCATTTCCGACCACAAGGACAACCTTATCATCCTCCATGCTCCGGCACTGAATGACAGCGATCCATTTTTCGAAAATATCCTTTGGAAGGGTATCCTCCAAGTGGCGGCAGGCCTCTTCCCAAAACTTATCTTTATCTTTGCGCATACAATCCCAAACCGGCACAGTTACAAAATCATTAACAGTTCATGGAGAGATATCTACAGGTTATCAACAGGCTCATCTCCCCTGCGCTTTCGCGACGTGGAGAAGCTAGTCGACAAGGCCATATTGCCTCAAGGGCAAAGCCGGAAGCGGCGGAAAAAAACTCTCCGCACACAACATGTAGTTTGAAAAAGAGAGCGTGACACAAAATAACGTTTAAACTTCGGGAAAAGAAATGCTCATAAAATGCACGTTTTTTTTGTAAACACGTCTCTAACAGAAGCTTTACGAATATGAAAAAATACCAACCTGTCCACATACTTATCCGCAGCGCCGGAAACGCCGCCGACATCCGTTATTTGTGCGGCACGGAACCTCCTGAAACCGCGGTTCTTATCCAAACAGGCCTCCGTGGAACACTCATCGTTTCCGAAATGGAATACAACCGCCTGCGCCGAACCGTCAAACGAGGCATCACCGTTTTGCATCCGGCGCTGATCGGCTCCTCATGGAAAAACGGCGCCGCCGACTGGATAAAAAAATGCACAGACGAAAAAAAACTGACCGTCGGAGCCGACTTTCCGCTCGGCCTTGCTGAAAAACTGCGGCTGGCCGGATTCAAAAGTAAAATCTCAGAAGAAGCAGTCTGTCCGCAGCGGGAAATAAAAACAGCGGATGAGATTTCTGCTGTTAAAAACACCCAGCACGCCGCCGTTGCCGCCATGAACGCCGCGATTAAACAGATCGCCTCGGCGCAAATCGGCAAAGACGGACTGTTGCGTTGCGGAAAAACGGTTCTCACATCCGAAATGGTCCGCGCTACGATTTGTCACACCCTGCTCGACCACGATTGTGTCGCCGCCGAAACCATCGTTGCCTGCGGCCCGCACTCCGCCGATCCGCACGAACGGGGAACCGGCCCGCTCCGCGCCGGACAACCCATCGTCCTCGATATTTTTCCAAGGTCTGGAATTACGGGCTACTGGGGCGACCTCACCCGCACCGTTTGCCGCGGACCCGCGCCGGCGGAACTGAAAAAAATGTACAACGCCGTCAAAGCCGCGCAGGCCGCCGCGCTTAAAGAAGTGAAAGCTGGCGCCTGGGCCGACGACGTTCACGCCGCCGCCGCTGGAGAACTGGATCGGCGCGGATTCAAAACCGGCGCAGTGAGCGGTGTGCCGCAAGGATTTATCCACGGAACCGGCCACGGCGTCGGACTCGAAATCCACGAAGCGCCGCGCGTTTCATCGGCCAACCGCCAAAAACTGCGCGCCGGAATGATCATCACCATCGAACCCGGCCTCTACTATCCGCAGCTCGGCGGCATCCGCATCGAAGACACCATCGCCGTCACCAAAGACGGTTATGAAATTCTCGCCCCTTGCCCGAAAAAACTGGAAATCTGAAGGTGGAGCGCGATCGCCGAGCGCGCTTCGTTTATCTGCCGAAGGGGAAACGTGCTCGGCGATCACGTTCCACCGAACTTCCCAATATCAGGAAACGCGTGCGAGCTGCGGAAGCAGATCGAAATGTTTATCCCGAGAACAGAGAATCAGATCATGCTGAACCGCCAGCGCGGCAATCCAGATATCGTTGGTAGGGATTGGTTTCCCTAGCAGCCGGAGCTGGGCGAATACATTGGCAAATTGATGCGTTGTGTTTTCATCCGGATAAAGCACCTCCACCCGGCTGGAGTTGAGAAAGAGCGTTAGCGATTTTTCGTTTTTGCGGGCTTTTGTTCCGCAAAGGAATCCGGCGCGCAGCTCGGCCAATACCGCAAACGGAAGAAAAATTTTGCGCGCCTGCTGAATGATGCGCACAGCCTGCTCGTCACCCTTGCAAAAGGCGGAGTAAAAATTGGTATCCAGCAGAACGTTCATTTCCACAGACCCTCATCGACCTGCTCAAATGCGCTCATGGCTTGATCGAACGCCTTATCCTCCACCCACGACCCGGCCAGCGCATCCAAATCATGGAAAACCAACGGCGAATCTTTTGCTCCAGCGGCATGAGTCAAAGCATCCAGCACCGCGTAATTCAGACTGCACCCCTCCTTCACCGCCAGCTCACGTAGCTTGGCATCCACCTCTTCCGGAACCTGCCGGATTGTGTACTGAATGTTTGGCTTCTTTTTCATGCAGGCACCTTAATTTAAATGTGCAGGCGGTGTCTATTGGAAAGTAGAACGAGCGGGATGCTCGTTTCAAGCAAGCGAGACGCTTACTCTACTTTGATTTGGATCCGGATTGCCTTCCCCGAAACGCCGCATTAGTTTCACTGCGATGTGAATCGAACTCGTAAAAAACCGAAGTAAGGCTAATAACACGGTTAGAAAGTGGAGTCATTATGGTATCGCCTCGATTAATTGCAAAAATTGAATCGGAA
>JADYZA010000094.1 GCA_020853375.1 Verrucomicrobiota bacterium
AGCTTTACAACGCGGACGCTCATCTTGAGCGGCTGGAACTTTCCTGCAAAGGAATCGGTATGGGACCGGCCTTCCTGAAGGAGGAACTTCTTCAAGTCGTCTGCGATACCATCCGCGCCGGAGGTCATCGCGACTGCCTGATCCGTATACTGATTTCGCGCGGCACCGAAAACATGGGAATTGACCCGGCGCTCTGCAAAGGCCCGGTTTTGTACGTGATTGTTTACCGCTACACCGCGCGGATCGAAAACGGAAAACTGAAGCCGGCGCGCGTCGCTTTGAGCAAAGTCCCGGTCAAGCCGCCGGAATTCGCAACCATCAAAACCTGCAACTATCTGCCGAATGTATTAATGAAACTCGAAGCCAACCAGCGTGGTCTTGATTTCGTTATTTCTGTCGATCCAAACGGACATCTCGGCGAAGGCGCCACTGAAAATATCGGCATCCTGACACCGGAAAACGAACTACTGATGCCAACGCCTGACTATGTACTCTCCGGCACCACCGCGCGGCGTGCACTTGATTTGGCCAAAAAACTGGTGGCTGACGGCACGCTAAAGGTCGCCGAATACCGCAACATCACGCCGGCGCAAGCCGCGCAAGCCAAAGAGATTTTCATTATCGGCACGACAACCGATGTCACTCCTGTCATCGAATGGGAAGGGCTGCCGGTCGGTAACGGAGAGCCGGGGCCGGTCTCTGAAAAATTGCTCTCTCTGCTGAAAAACGATATGACCCCGAAAAGTGAATCCTTACTGGAGGTGTTCAAATGAAAAGATGGATTACCCTGCTTCTGCTGGCCATGCTCACCGGTTGTGCTACCGCTCCGAAAAACACGCTGACACAAATCTCAACCATCGATGCATTGCTGGCGGGCGCATATGATGGACAGATGTCGATCGGTCAGCTGCTCCGGTACGGCGATTTTGGCATCGGCACCTTCGACGCGCTCGATGGCGAAATGATTGTGCTGGAAGATCAGGTTTATCAAGCGCGTGCCGACGGCACTGTGCAACGGATGCCCGCCAACGCGACCACACCCTTTGCGAGCGTAGTGACCTTCCGGCCCGATAGGACTCCGGGCTTAACAAGCGTGCTCACGAAAAAAACGTTCGAAAATGCCGTTGACGAATATGCGCCCAATCAAAACCTTTTCATCGCTGTACGGTTTGATGGATATTTTACGTCGATGAAAGTGCGTTCTGTGCCAAAACAGGATCAACCCTACGCGCCACTGGCCGAGGTCGCGAAAGAGCAGTCCGTGTTTGAATACATAGGAGTTTCCGGCACCGTTCTGGGATTCCGCTGTCCCGCATTTGTCAAAGGGGTCAACGTGCCGGGATATCACCTTCACTTTATCTCCGACGACAAAACCCGTGGCGGACACATCCTCGACTTCACAACCGTCGGCGGCAACCTGCAACTCGATGCCTGCAACCGTTTTTACATGATGCTACCGGACGAACATCGGTTCGCCGCGCTCGACCTCGCCAAAGATCGTTCCATAGAACTCGAAAAGGTTGAAAAATGATGTTGCCTGATCTCCAGTCCAGCCTGATCTGCGATGACGTCCGTCAGGAACGGAATGGCAAGTTTATGCTCATCGGCCTCTTTGACGCCATTCACGCCGAGCGTCTACCGGTCACTTTCGCCAAAATATGCATCGTCACCCGATGGTGTAGCGGTGAAGGAATCTTTACACAACGCTCGCGAATTGTGCACCCCGACCAAAAAAACGTACTCGCTGAAGGTCAGGACGTTCAGGTCCAACTCCCTTCTCCGGAAGCCGCCGCCACCAGCGTCGAAGTGTTCATGAATGTCACCTTTCCAGAGGCTGGAACCTATTGGGTGGAACTCCTGCTCGATGGCGAGCTGAAAATACGTTACCCGTTGCGCGTCAATCGAATTGAACGCTAGGTTTGCCTTTTGAAAAAATAACAATTAGGGTTCCGCTCAGATTTCATTTGATTTAGGCATGAGTCTTGCGAAAGCATTCAACTCACATGACGGAAAACCAACAGCAAAGCATTGACCCGCAGCAGAAAGGGCCGTTTTCGCCGCTCCAGACCGGATGCGCCTTTGTGATGCTTTCCAACATGCTGATTTATCTCGGCGTTGTGCTGTTCACCTTTAACCTGCTCGATCCTTCAAAAATTGACGCCAGCTACTTGGCCAAGCGCGGATTCACCTCTCGTCCTGAACCAAAAACGGAACAAGATACAGCCTTTCAGAAATTATCCGACGAAAAGCGTCAGCAACAGGCCCAACCCGAAATAGTTGATACCGCCAAATTGGGTATGAACCAGGAGCCTTCGGCGGCAAACAGACTGTCCCAGATCGAGCCGCGCAAACTCGGATCGAGTCTTCCACAGGAGACGGAAAAACCCCAAGCCGCTCTAACAGAGAGTTCTAGACGTTCCGGTAATACCGCAATCCGAACCGCCCCGAGCCGACTCTATTCGGTCGCGATTTACCCGCAAAACACCATGCCTTTTAGCTATTCACCTTTACGGATTCTAACCCCAAGAGCTCTGGCAATGGAAACGTATGAGGTAATTCCTGTTGAAATGGCTATAGGCATCAATTATCCAACGTTCAGCCTGCCGACCCCTGATTCGGCTGGTGCCTACCTGTACAGGCCGGCCAATCCAATTCCCGAGGCTTCGCGCGGCGGCCTAAAGCTCAGCTCTCCACCCACGGGAGCCGAATCGCTTTATACAAATGACACCAGAAAAGCCGAAAAAATCTCCCCGTCAAAAGATAGGCCATAAGGTGTTGACAGCCTGCGCCTTCTGGCCTACTTTCTCACGTCTTTGACTCAAAAAGGAATCTCTTATGGAAGCGTATGCAGTGATTGAAACCGGCG
>JADYZA010000095.1 GCA_020853375.1 Verrucomicrobiota bacterium
ATGAGGTAAACATCGGGCCGAACCTGCGGACAGTAAATCATATAGGTCGGAACAAACCGTCCCGGATCGGTTCCGCCAAAGAAAAGGGCATTGGTACCCATCGGCGGCGGATAGTTGTTCTTCCGCAAGGTTTCAGGGTATTCCTGCCAGACCTTATCAAACTCGGCATCGGAAAGGCGTCTCTCGAACGGAAATGATCCTGTGTAATGGAGGTCGTCCTTAATGCCTTCGATCCCGCGCAGTTGCCAGTTGCCGAACTGCCAGCCGAAGTCGTGACCGTTCTGTTCGGATCCGCCGACAACCTTAAGTTGTTCTTCATTATAGTAGTTTTTGTGAATCAGCGAAAACGGAAGGAGGAAAACCAGCAATGTTCCGATCCACTTTGTAACCGGATTATTACCGACCAACGTTTCAAGCCATGCCATCATCAGCAGCAGGCCGTAGCCGATCCAGACCGCATAAATGGCGTGCGACTGGATGTACTGAACACGAGCAATAAATAGAGTCTGTATGTCGAGCTTCGGATTCTGAAGCATGATGAAAAGAAGACCGACTCCGACGAAAGCCGCCATGGTGGTGAACAGCCAGTCGCGGTTTTTACGACCGATCCTGACAATAAAAGCGAACGGAATCACCGCCAGCAGAGCCACCGGCCCGAAAAACTGTGCGCGCAGGTCGTGGAGAAAGGCGCCGATTTGTTGAATAAACTGTTTCGAGAAAATATCCGTCAACACAACCTTTTCATACTGGCCACGTGTGATGGCGTGCATGAAGCCTTCCCATGTGCGCGGGTAGCCCCAGTTGATCGGTGGATTCTGATCGGACGAAACCGGCATATACAGATAGAACGAAAGTCCCAAGAGCATCAGCAAATAAGTGCCGCAAACGGTTTTCCCGTGCGGAAGAAAAAGTCCAAGCACTGGAATGGCCAGAGCGTAAACCGTCCAGAACCAGAAGCCGATGTGTTGCGGGCCGGAAACCCAGCACCACTCCATATACTGTGCATCACTGGCCATTATTTTATTGAGGCCAAACATCAAAACATAAAACGCACCGACGATCGCAAAATCGCGCGCCAGCCGGATATGACGCAACAACACGGCAAGCGCCACCGCCAGCCCCATGAAAATCAACGTCTGGTGGTTGGTAAGCCCGAGCCCGAAGACGAAAGCCATCAGGAACAGTGGTTTAGGATTTTCCGGTTCAACCATCCACCGATAGAGAAACAGCAACACCGCCGTTTGAAACAGAATGTTGAGTGCGTAAACCTCAGCGATCACCGACTGCGACCACATCCCCTGACTGAACGCCAGTAGCAGCCCACTGGAAACACCGGCCACACAGCAGAAAAGACGTTCCGTCTTTTCGCCCAGCACACGGGTCTCTTTCTTCAACCCATGCAGAATATCCAGACCGGAACGACTGACCAGCAACGCCAGAACACCGCAGGCCAGCGCGCCCGCAAAAGCGGAGCAGAATCCGACACCCCATGCAGGATTTGGATAACCACGATAGGTTACACCGCTGAAAACCCACTGAAAAAACCAGGTTAAAAGAGACCAGATGGGATAACCGGGCGGATGCGGCACGCCAAGATAATCCGAGGCGGTGATCAGTTCGCCCGAATCCTCCAGCGTCACGGTCGGCGCCAGCGTCAGCGTGTAAACAGTCAGCGCAATAAGAAATGTCAGCCCGAAGGAGACCCAGTCAGCACGGCGGAAAAACGGTTTTGATTCCAAAATAACGCCCTTTCATGAAGATTTTAGAAGCGACGAATAAGCCCTTTTTGAATGGAAAGGTCAAGTTTACAGACAAGGCAGACTCCTGTATGGTCGATCGCATGAATAGCGAAAAAACAACCAGCCGCTTTGCAAAAGTTTATGGCAGCCCCGGACAAGGCCCCCGCACCCTTGGGCCGCTACGCGTCTTCTGGCCTTTAATTCCAATCTGCCTTGCCGCAGGCTGGCTGTTGCACGCCGCCGAGCCGATACCCAAAATCTCCACCTCGCAGGCAGGCCTTCTCTTTATTCTGCTGGCCGTGGCGCTCGCTGTTTTCACCGGTTGGAGCGCTAAGCGCCTGCGCAGTTTCCTCCGCGGTGCCGAAGGCGAGGAAACCGTAGCGCGCGCCCTTTCCTTTCTCCCGGCGAATCATACGGTCTTCAATGATCTTCAGCTCGAACCGCGCGGCGTGTCTTTTGACCATATCGTTGTTTCGCCAGCCGGAATTTTCGTGATCGAAACAAAAAACTGGAGTGGCGAAATCACCTTCCAGAACGGCCAAGTGCTGTATAACGGACATGCGCCAAGCCGCCCGCCGCTCAAACAGGTCCGCGAAGAAGCCGCCGCGTTGCTTGACCACCTTGCCGCATCGGGCTGTCCGGCGGTGCCGGTTTATCCGGTCATCTGCTTCGTCGGAAACCGTCCGCAGGACGGTCTCGCCAATGTCGGCGGTGTGCGCATCTGCACAGAAACCGATCTTTGTGATCTCTTCGAAAACACCCTTGAAACGCCCCTGCCCGCCGGAACGCTGGGCATGATCAGCAGCGAACTCGCTCGGTGCGTCGAAGACAAATAAAAGGGCCCTATGATCCATGCGCTGATTCCGCTCGCCGACGGCTGTGAAGAAATGGAAGCGATTATCGTCGCTGACGTCCTTCGCCGCGCGGGCTGGAGCGTTGTGCTGGCCGGGTTGCACGGAACCGCGCCTGTCACCGCTTCGCGGAAAGTCAAAATCGTTCCCGATGCCCGCTGGGAAGAGCTCGACCTGCTTTCTTTCGACCTGATTATTCTGCCCGGTGGTGCAGGCGGAACCAAAGTACTTTGCGAACACGACGGCGTACAGGAAGCTCTCCGCATTTTCGACATTGAAGAAAAATGGATCGCTGCCATCTGCGCCGGGCCGCTCGCACTCCACAAAGCCGGAGTACTTAAAGGCCGCGCCTTCACCTGTTTTCCAGGCGTTGAAAAAGAAATGCGCCGCGCCGACCGCTCAGATGAAGCCGTGGTGGTCGATCGGAATCTCGTCACCAGCCAAGGGCCGGGAACGGCTTTTGCCTTCGCACTCAAACTGATTGAGTTGCTGGAAAATGAAACGGCCGCCGAGAAAGTTCGCGGCGGCCTGATTTACTGAATTCCGGAAAACTTAGGCGTCGTGCTTATAGAGATGCACGTCGCGTTGCGGAAACGGAATCGATATACCGTCGGAATCAAACCGTTTCTTGATCGCTTCCGTCAGCGCGAAAGAAACCGCCCAGTAATCTTCCGACTTCACCCACGGTCTCACGGCTAAATTCACACTACTGTCGGCCAACGCCAGAACACCGACAAACGGTGCCGGGTCTTTCAGAACGCGCGAATCCTTCGCCAGAATATCCATCAGAGCCGCCGTGGCGGCATCAATACTGTCGCCGTAACCGATGCTCGCCGTCAGATCGAGGCGGCGGGTGCCTTCGGCGGAATAGTTGGTGATATTGTCGCCCATCATCTTCGAGTTCGGCACAACCACCCGTTTATTGTCCGGTGTCGTCAGCGTGGTGGTGAAAATATGAATCGCTTTAACCACTCCGGCTGTTCCGCCACCCTCGACATAGTCGCCAACTTTGAACGGCCGGAACATGATCATCATCACGCCCGCCGCGAAATTCGACAGAGACCCCTGCAAGGCCAACCCGACAGCCAGACCGGCGGCGCCCAGCACGGCGATGAACGAAGTCGTCTGAACTCCGAGCTGTCCGAGCGCGGCCAGAACAATAAAAACAATCAGCGCGGCGTAAGCCATATTGACGGTGAACGTCACCAGCACCGGATCGACATGCGCCTTCAACATTCCTTTTTCGAGACCGTTCTGAATCCTCTTTGCGACCCAGCGGCCGACAAAGAAGATCAGCAACGCTGCAATCAGCTTCAGACCAAATTCGGTTAGCATCGCTTCCGCCGTCTTCATCCACTCCGGCGTATTGCTCAGCATTTGCTGAACACCAATGACCGCGTTCTCGACTGCATTTGTTTCCATGGCGCCCTCCTTGCTTTCCAAACCTCGGAAATCTTACTTGAGCATACCGGCTTCACGATGCTTAGCGGCGATGCTTTCGGCCAACGCGTCGAGTTCGGCGAAAGCTTCGCCTTTTGGGTGGCCTTTGGCGATGACGGTGCCGAGCAGTTCGACTTTCAGCGACGGCATCAGTTTAGCCGCTTCTTTGAGCGGCGTTGCTCCCCAGCCGTAGGAGCCGAATACGGCGGCGAATTTCGCTTTCGGTTTCAGCCGGTCGATCAGAAATGCGGCGTTGACGGCGTACGGATGCAAAGCACCCATGACGACGGACGAGCCGAGCACGATGGTGGCGGCATCGACCAGCGCGCTGGAAATATCATTAAGCGGCAAGCCGACAAGGTCGAAAAGTTTCACTTTGACGCCTTTTTTTTCGACGACGGCGGCAAGGTGTTCGGCCATGATGCGGGTGCTTCCGTGGGTGGAAACAAAGGCGATCAGCGCCAGGTTTTTCGGTTCGCCGCGCATCCAGTCCTCGTAGAGATCAAGAATCCGCTGCGGCTGGTCGTAGACCGGACCGTGACTGGTGCAGATGTAGTCGAGGTCGAGCGCGCCAACACGGTCGAGATGTTTGCCGGTCATCTTGGCGTAAAGCATCATGATCTCGGCGTAGTATTCCTTGGCCTCTTTGTAGACAACCGGATTGTCTCCCGCGAAAAGTGTGTCGCCGAAGGAATAGTGCGAGCCAAAGAAGTCGCAGCTGAAGAGAATCTTGTCTTCGGGAATGTAGGTGGCGGTGGTTTCCGGCCAGTGCACCCACGGCAGATGCATAAAGCGCAGTGTTTTGTTGCCAATGGAAACCTCTTCGCCGTCGGCGACCACCTGAAAGAACCGGTCTTCAATGGTCATCAAATCCTGCAACATCTCTTTGGTTTTCTGGAGGCACAGAATTTTGGCGTTCGGATATTTCCCGAGCACTTCCGGAATCGAGCCGGAATGATCCTGTTCCGTATGGTTGCAAACGATGTAATCAATTTTTTCGATATCTTCCAAATTGCGGAAAAGGTCGGCCATTTTCTCCGGCTCGACGCTGTCGATCAGAACGGTCTTTTCCGAACCCCGGACGAGATAGGCATTATAGGTGGTTCCATACGGAAGCGGCATCAGCGCGTCGAACAGCTTACGCTCCGAATCCAGCGCCCCGACCCAAAAAATATCCTCTTTGATTGTTTTTTTACTCACGTGAATTCCTCCGGTAAATTGATGTCCACAGTTTCCATAGAGCGCCCGC
>JADYZA010000096.1 GCA_020853375.1 Verrucomicrobiota bacterium
GTTTTCTAAAAAGGCTGGAGGTCGGGCCGCAGAACCGGAAAGATGTCCGCCCGATTTTAACCCGTATCTTTTAACCGTTAACCGAGGTTCCTTTATGTCTTTCGAAAGCGGCTCAGTCAGTTTCCGCATGTTTTATGTCCCCGGCACTCTGCCGGAAACCGTTCACGAGCGGTTTGCCGCCGATGTGCTCGGTTCGGTTGAATACCTGTTGGATGAGGAACTTCACGGCTGGGTCGGCCAGCGGCATCTGCTCGACCGCGACATCACCGAGGCCTCCGCATGGCCGTCCGGGTTTCTGCGTCTAGCTCTTTGTCAGGCGCAGCGTAAAATTCCCGCATCGCTTCTGCGCGCCGAGTGCCGTATCGAAGAAATGGTCTGGATGCAGGCCGAGCACCGTGACTACATCAATCGTCAGCAGAAGGCGGAAATCAAACAGCAAGTCATCGAAAAGCTTTTGCCGACCATGCCGCCGCAGCTCCGAGGAATCGACTTCTGTTACGATCCCAAAGCCAAAATGCTCTATGCCTCCGCGCTTTCCGAAACGCAACTGGATGCCTTTCAGGTTAACTTCACCAAAACCAGCGAAGCCAAACTCATTCCGGTCGATCCGGTTTCCGCAGCTTGGAAAGAGGCCAAATGCCGGGCCGACCAATGGCCGCGTTGGAGTTTTGCCGCCGAGCAGTGGGCCGACACCGCTCCCGGTCGTGAATTCCTCATGTGGCTCTGGTTCATGTCAGAAGCCAAAGGCGGCGAAGTCGCGTTAGCCGACGGCGGAAAATTCGCCGTGCTGGTTGAAGGGCCGCTACTGTTCGATCAGGAAGAGCAGGGCGAAACCTCAATTCGCAAAGGCGAGCCGATGCTCAGCGCCGAAACGCGCGCCGCATTACTCAGCGGAAAAAAACTGCGCCGGGCCAAACTCACGCTCGCGCGTGGCGGCGAAGAAGTTTGGACCTGTACACTCGATGCCGATCAGTTCGTCGTGCGCAGTCTCAAGCTTCCCAAAACAGAAGCCATCGATGCCGAAGGCCGCTTTCAGGAACGGATGGAAATGATCGACACCTTCCGCCAAGCATTCCTTGGACTCTACAGCACCTTCGCCAAGCTGCGCGACGACGAGAAAACCTGCAAAACCCTCGATGCAGAGATGAAAGCCTGGATGTCCGCCCGCCCGTCACGCAAACTCGCCGAATAATTTTTCCAAGGGGTGGAAATTTTTTCCAACCCTTGGAATCAGGATTACTTCAAGAGATCGACGGCGATTTTGAAGACGACTTTTTTGACCGGTACTGGCGAGGTTCCGGACATCAGGCAAGGCATGTGTGCATCTTCCGGAAAGAAGACGAGAAACTGTCCGGGATTTAAAACGACTTTCGCATGCGGCTCTGTCGGCTTCTCGTAGAATTCAGCATCCTTTCCCGGATTGTACGGTTCGCTGACGGTCAGCCCGTTTTTCGGAAAAATTTCGATGGTTTCCGTGCCGCTGAGCAGCACCTGAATGTCCACGTATTTGCGGTGAGTTTCGAGTTTGGCGGCGGAGCGCGGTTTCGTTTCGTAACAATCGATGCCAGCGAACAGGCGGTCGCCTTGAATCAGCCGTTTGCCGGTTTCGGAATCGGGCGTGAGGGTTTTTAGAAATTCAAACGCGGCTTTCCATGCCGGACCGAACGGGTATAACGAGTTGTTCTGAATCGAGTCTGCAATCATGATTTTCCTTCGATGGTGGTTTGTGGATTCAATGGGTGAATTAAAAGAGCTTTCCCGGCGCGCACGGCGGGGCAGGCGTTTTCACAGCCGCCGCATCCCCGGCAAAGTTTCTGGTTGATAACCGGGCAAGCGATTTCGCCGTGCCATTCGGTTTCGATGGCTCCATATGAGCAGTATTCGTCGCAGACCATGCAGTATTCATTATCGGCCCATGCGAGGCATTTTTCTTTTTCAATCCTGGCGATGCCGATCTGTGTGCTGTGCTTCTGCGACTGGGTCAGCGTTCGGATTGCGCCGGTCGGACAAACCTGCGAACACCGGTTGCAAAATTCTTCGCAGATTCCGTGGTCGAAACGGAGTTCGGGCATGGAGAGTTCTGTTAGTCCGCCGCCGGATTTGATGCGGATGATTTTCGAGGGGCAGGCGCTGACGCAGGCGTAGCATCGGGTGCAGGTTTTGGCAAACTTCACGGTCGCGCCGGGTGGCAGAACCGAAGGGTTGGCGGATTTTTTTCCAACCTTCGGAAGAATTAGCGCGGCGGCTCCGCCAATTCCGAGTCCGGCGAGGAACTGCCGCCGGTCACGGTTGAATACTTGTTTTCCGGTTTTTCTATGCACGAGATCAAAGCCGTAGCCCAGCGGGCAGAGGTGTGTGCACCAGACCTGCGGCTGAAAAAAACTCAGCAGTAGAAATGCCGGAACCAGCAGGCCCGGCCCCCAAGTCAGGCCGATTCCAATCCGGTTGAATGTGGAAAGCGGATCGAGAAAGAGCAGGGCGGGGAGTCCGAAAACGGACGAGAACATGACCAGCCAGAAAATCAGAGCATTCAGGCGGATGGGCAGCAGTTTCTTTTTTAGACTGAATTTTTGCGGCAGACTGTAGAGCGTTCCGAGCGGACAGAGGTGCTGGCAAAAAAAACGGCCTTTCCAAAAAGCCAGCACCAGTAAGGTCAGCGGCGGAAGAGCCCAGAAAAATCCGGCGTATCCTGCGCGCTGAGCAATGGATTCCGCCACTGTGGTCAGCGGGCTCAGCGCTGGAATGAGGCGTTTCAGCCAGACCGGCAACGGGCCGCCGATGGCGAAAAACAGCGCGGCCGCCAGCAGAAGCAGGCGGACCGCAGTTCGTGACGCTTTGACTTTAGACATTCAGACCTTAGACCGTAATGCGGTGAATGTTCATACGTTTGATGTCTGTTTCGCCAATGTTCATGTCGCGGGCGATGGCCAGATAATTGACTGCGGCAAGCGGGTCGCTGTGAAAGAGCATGGCGGCGACCGTGTCGGCGGCGACTTGATCTTTGGAGAGAATCACCTGTTGCGGATAAATCATATCCTCCGACGGCCCCTGCGGTCCTTTACTGGTCATACAGCGCGTGGCATCCACGATGGCCCATGTCGGTTTCATGAAGCTGGAAAAGTCGGCGATGCACTGATGGAGACCATTGACATGCCACATTTTTCGGCCTTCAACCGCGCCCATCCAGTTTTTCATACAGATGGTGAGTTTTCCTCCGCTGTGGTGCTTGGCGACCGGCATGTTGACGATGGCGTCGGCTTTCAGAAAATCGCGGGCGACTTTTTCTTTTTTGAGTGTTTTGCCTTCAGGAATCTCTACTTCTTCAAACGTGTTTTTCGCCGTCGACAGATCGATCATTTTTACACGGTGTTTATCGGCGACCTGTTGCAGTCCGCTGGCGGGAAACGCAAGTTCGGCTTTTTTGCAGGGAAGTTCCGGCATGACCACCTTCACGCCGGAGGCGATGGCTTTTTCCAGAAAGACATCCACAAGCTCGGGGTGGGTGTTTGCGCCCTGTTCCGGAGTGCGCTCCCATCCGGCATTAACTTTCAGCGCAACCGTTTTCGCATTCGCCCCGAATCCGCCGTTGGCGAAGATCGTTTCCATGCACTTTTCCATCAGCGCCCGGTTATCCGGTCCTTTGAAAACCCAGACATCGGTTTTTGGTTTTTCCTCCGCGAACAAGGCTTTTGATCCGCTGGTCAGTACTGCGGTGCCGACGGCTCCAACTTTGACAAAGTTACGTCGTGACAATTTTTGCATAACGATCCTCCTTTGAACGGCCAGCAGTATAGCCGGTTTTTCCGAACCTTGGAACCCCTCCCTTCCGGTAATTTTTTTATGTATTCACGGGGATGGATGGTTTATGTTCGCCGCCTTAATTTTCAGGATTTAACGATGAAATACATAAGCACCAGAGGGCGCATGGAACCAGTCGGGTTCCTTGACGCTGTAATGACCGGGCTCGCGCCTGACGGCGGACTGCTTCTTCCGGAAAATCTGCCGGATGTTTCCTCCAAACTGCTGGCATGGGCCGGGCTTTCTTATCAGGAGCTGGCGTTTGAAGTCATGAGGCTGTTCGCCACCGATATTCCTGCCGCCGACCTCAAGGCGCTGATCAATAAAAGCTATGCGACGTTCCGAACCTTGGAAGTCGCTCCGGTCATTCCGGTCAACGGCTTCCATGTCTTGGAACTCTGGCACGGCCCGACGCTTGCCTTCAAAGATGTCGCCCTCCAGTTTCTCGGCAACTTGTTTGAGTACGTTCTCGAACAGCGCGGCGGCGAGCTGAACATTCTCGGCGCAACCAGCGGCGATACCGGATCGGCCGCCATCTACGGCGTGCACGGCAAAAAGAACATCCGCATTTTCATCATGCATCCGAAGGGCCGCACCAGCCCGATTCAGGAAAAGCAGATGACCAGCGTGCTCGACGATAATGTCTTCAACCTCGCTGTTGAAGGCACCTTCGACGACTGCCAGCACCTGATGAAAACCATCTTTTCGGACGTGGAGTTCAAGGAAAAGTATTCGCTGGGTTCGGTCAACTCCGTCAACTGGGCGCGCGTGTTGGCTCAGATCGTTTACTACTTCTATGCCTTCTTCCGTGTGCAAGAAACCACCGGCGCGGCAAAAGTGCAGTTCTCCGTGCCGACTGGAAACTTCGGCGACATCATGGCCGGCTGGATCGCCGCGCAAATGGGTCTTCCTGTCAAAAAGCTGATTCTGGCCACCAACGAAAACAA
>JADYZA010000097.1 GCA_020853375.1 Verrucomicrobiota bacterium
GCCCCTGCTTGCAAAAGGCGGGGGCTTTTTCTATCTTCCCACCTTCTCACGAGCCGGAGTGGCGAAATTGGTAGACGCAGCAGACTCAAAATCTGCCGAGTAATATCGTGAGGGTTCGAGTCCCTCCTCCGGCACCACATCCCAAACTCTTTAATCTGCCGGGATTGCCCTGTTTTTGCCGGTCTGCTACGTTCCTGCAATGCAATCCACCTGTGAGTCTGCCTTTACCGCCGTCCAAGCCCTCGTCAAAGATTTTGAAGAGAATCGACGGCATTATCTCTCCCCCGGCTATCGCAAGATTCTGGGTGGATACAGCATTTTCCGATGCTTGGAATGCAGCAGAGCAAAATAGGTCAGCCAATGAATTTTAGAAAATGAAAAAGCTGGTAGAGGATGAAGGGTACAAACCGCAGTACACGCTGACGGAATCCATCGTTGCGCTGGTTGCGCAGATTGCGGAAGCAGCAGGCAAGGTTTCGCTGACCGGCGAACAGGCGTTGCGTCTGCGCCGGGTAAACCGCATCCGCACGATTCACGGTTCGGTAGCGATTGAGGGCAATACCCTCACGGAAGAGCAGATCACGGCAATTCTGGAAGGGAAGCGGGTGATTGCTCCACCGCACGAAATTCTGGAAGTTCAAAATGCGATCAAAGCGTATGAACAGCTTTCGGGCTGGAAGCCGGAAAAGGAAAGCGACCTGTTGAAAGCTCACGCGGTTTTGATGGCCGGTTTGCTGGAAGATGCAGGCAAGTACCGGAAGAAGAACGCCGGGATCATGGGGAAAGAGGGCGTAATTCATATTGCGCCGCCCGCCGACCGGCTTCCCTATTTGATGAAGCAGCTTTTCTGTTGGCTGAAAGAAACCAAGGTTCACCCGCTGATTGCCGGGGCGGTGTTCCATTATGAATTTGAATTCATTCATCCGTTCGCCGACGGCAACGGGCGCACGGGGCGTTTATGGCAAACGCTGATTCTGAGCCGCTGGAATCCGGTTTTCGGCGATATTGCCGTTGAAAGTATGATTCACGCGCACCAGCCGGACTATTACAACGCGATTAATCAGAGCAACGCACAGAACAGCAGCACCCCGTTTGTCGAATTCATCCTGAAAGTCATTCTGGAAACGCTGACAGCCCAGCAAGTAACCCAGCAAGCAACCCAGCAAGTAATGAAGCTGATGAAAGCAATGAAAGCCCCTGTGTCACGGGCAGAGTTGATGAAGGCGTTGAAACTGAAAGACCGCGTGAACTTTTCGCGGAACTACCTCGAACCGGCTCTTTCTGACAAATTGATTGAAAAGACCGAGCCGGATTCCCCGAACAGCCCAACCCAGAAATACCGTCTGACTGAAAAAGGGAAACGGTTGCTCAATAAAAACACATGAAACCCGCAGACTCCAAAATCAATATGAATCCATGAAGCCCTAATTTTCCGGCAGATCACTTTCCTTTTTCGGGATGCTTCCTCCCGTTGACCGGCAAGGTTCCAGAGTTCGGAACTTTCTCCCAAGGTTTGGAAAATGAACTTTTTCCGGAGGGCGGAAGTTCGTATGCTCCGGTATGCAAAATTTTATTCTCGATACCAATGTCCTTCTTCACGATCCCACCGCCATCTATCACTTCAAAGAGAATCACGTTGTTATTCCTCTGAAGGTTCTGGAGGAGATCGATCAGTTTAAGCGCGAGCTTAGCGAACGCGGACGGAATGCCCGGACAATTTCCAGATCGCTGGATGAACTGCGCAAGCAGGGAAGGCTGTCGGACGGGGTGGCGCTGGAGAGCGGCGGAACTATCCGTGTGATTTTCGCCGATAAAAATAATCCTTTTTCGGTCGGCCTTTCTGCCGATGATTTGATTTTGACGCTGGCGATGGATTTGCAGAAAGCGCAGCCGGATACGCGCTGTGTCGTGGTGAGCAAAGATATCAATCTCCGCCTGAAGGCTGATGCGTTGGGTTTGGAAGCCGAGGATTATGAGAATGGTAAAACTCGGGAAGCCGACGAACTGTATACCGGCCAGACGGTGATGGATGCGGATTCGGAAGCGATCGGGTTTTTTGCTCGCGAGGGCCATGCGGTGATCCCCGGCATGGAAGCGCTTTATGCCAATCAGTATGTCACGTTGCGAAATCCGGATGATTTAAAGCAGACGATGCTGGCGCGCTATGACGCGGAGACGCACCGCTTGGTGAAGTTACTGACGATCAGCGATATTTCGCCGATTGCGCCGCGCAACCGCGAACAGCGTTTTGCAATGGATGCTCTGCTGAATGACAAAATCAAGCTGGTGACGCTTTCCGGCAAAGCTGGAACCGGTAAAACGTTACTGGCGATTGCCGCAGGATATCATCAGGTGATGGAGACGAAGTATTACAAGCGCCTGCTGGTTTCCCGCCCGATTTTCCCGATGGGCCGCGACCTCGGCTATCTGCCCGGTACGATTGAAGAAAAACTCGACCCTTGGATGCAGCCTATTCATGACGCTCTTTCTTTAATCGTTCATACCCGCCCCGGAATGACGCTGAACAAAAAAGGCGCCGATTTTCTGGCCTCCAACCCGCTGATTGATGTTGAGCCGCTGACCTATATCCGCGGGCGGAGCATCCCGAATCAGTTCATGATCGTGGACGAGTCGCAGAATCTGACGCCGCTGGAAGTGAAAACCGTGATTACCCGCGTGGGGCATGACACCAAGATTGTTCTGACCGGAGACCTCTACCAGATCGATAATCCCTATGTGGACAGCCTGTCCAACGGGTTGAGCGCGGTGGTTGAAAAATTCCGCGGGGAGCCGCTGGCGGCGCACATTCTGTTGACGGAAGGTGTCCGCTCGGAACTTGCCGAAAAAGCGGCCAATCTCCTGTAGCCGGGTCGTGATCCATTCTTTACAAACCCGCTCTGGATGGATTACCGTTTGCCGCCTTTATTGAAGGCAAAAGAGGAGACTCGGATATGCTGTTTGGTAAAAGCATGAAAACTGTTCTCGCCGCGCGGGGGTATCACCACTGCAAGAGCGACGATGAATTTACCCGGCACGGCGACTATGCCCGCAATATCCAGTTCGCCTTTTCCAAAGAATTCAAACGGGATCGGGAGAAGGTCGTTGATCTTATTTTCCTCAGTGCGGATGTGCTGGGCGAAAAGCTAGTGATCGGCTTTTTCCGTGAAAACATTTCGATTGAAAACGGTGTCATGGAAAACTCGGATGTGAGCATTCCGTTTACCAAGTTTTCGCTTGAGGAATTTGAAAGACAGCTGGACCGGTTGATCCCCAAGGCGGATCCGCTTCGCAAAAAACCGACCGGCGGCGAGAAGTTTTAATTTAGAAAAGGAATAGGGAACATGATGGACGCACAGAAGCTTTTTGCAGAACGTATCGGCGGCGAGCAGTACGGCAAGTCGACGGAAATTTATAAATTTGAGAAGATCAAGCGGGCAAAAGCCAAGGCCCGGAAAACGCATCCCGGCCTAGAGATTCTCGATTTCGGTGTCGGCGAGCCCGACGGTATGGCTCCGGCGCCGATTCGTGAGGCGCTCAAAGTCGAAGTGGACAAACCTTCGAACCGCGGATATTCCGACAACGGCATTCCGGAATTCAAACAGGCCTCCGCCGAGTACATGAAGAAATTCTTCGGCGTGGATCTTGATCCGGCGACGGAAATCAACCACAGCATCGGCACCAAGCCTGCGCTCGCGATGCTTCCGTTGGCTTTTGTGAATCCCGGCGACGTGATTTTTCAGACGGTTCCCGGTTATCCGGTCATGGCGACCCATACGAAATATCTTGGCGGAAAAGTCGTCGATATTCCGTTGCTGGAGGAAAATGGTTTCCTTCCAGACCTTGGGAAAATTGATCCGGCGCTGGCGGATCGCTGTAAACTTTTCTACATCAACTATCCGAACAATCCGACCGGCGCGGTCGCAACGGATGCGTTCTATGACGAGCTGATCGCCTTTGCGAAAAAGCATAACATTCTGATCGTGCAGGACGCGCCGTATGCCACGCTGGTTTACGACCATCCGCGCAAATCCATTCTCCAGCGCCCCGGCGCCAAGGATTGCGTCATTGAACTGCATTCGATGAGCAAAGCCTACAACATGACCGGCTGGCGCCTCGCGTTTTTCTGCGGCGCGGCGTGGGCTGTGGATGCGCTGGCGATGATCAAAGACAACTGCGACAGCGGACAGTTTAAAGCCATTCAACACGCCGCCTGCGCCGGTATTGCCGATCAGCGTTTGGCCGAAGGAATCTGCAAGCACTACGAACAGCGCCTGCGCCGTATGGTCGAGATTCTCCGGAGCGTTGGTTTCAACGCGAAGATGCCCGGCGGAACATTTTACCTCTACGTCAAAGCGCCGAAAGCGGCGGGAAATGTGCAGTTTAAAAACGCCGAAGACGTTTCACTCTATCTGATCGAAAACTTCGGAATTTCCACCGTGCCGTGGGATAACACCGGCCCGTTCATCCGTTTCGGCGCCGTGTTTGAATCCGCCAGTGACGCCGACGATGAGCGCGTGCTGGGCGAGCTCGCCGCCCGACTG
The DNA here is from genome assembly GCA_020853375.1 of Verrucomicrobiota bacterium. Lineage (GTDB taxonomy): Bacteria > Verrucomicrobiota > Kiritimatiellia > Kiritimatiellales > Tichowtungiaceae > Tichowtungia. The sequence goes on from JADYZA010000097.1 coordinate 4,542, forward strand.
AAAAAAGCCGACCTGAAGTTTTGAGTAATGTAGACGAGGCTTCCAGCCTCGTTTGTATGAACGGTGTGTATTGTTTGGCTGAACGAGGCTGGAAGCCTCGTCTACGTAATCCACTATTCCTCAGGAACAGTGATTTTATGCAGAACCCTGTCGGCGCTGTCCGGCAGGGTTCCTTCGTTATAGAAGGTTCGCAGGATTTCCAACGCCTGGAAGCTTTCCTCGATTTGTTTTTCCAAACGTTGGAAAGCCAGATGTTCCAGTTCCTCCTCCTGCATGATTTCGACCAGATGCGCGTCGCCGTGCGCTTTCTGTCCGGCATAGGTCGGCAGTCGCCCAAGAATTCGCAGCAGATGGCGATGCAGGTCGTCTGGCTGCGCCGCCATTAGTTCGTCGCAGAAAAACTCATAACAGACCGGCGGACGGCCAATCTCCAGCGAACAACCTGTTTCTGTCAGAAATCCGTAGCGGTCGCTTTCCAGTTCGTCCCGGC
>JADYZA010000098.1 GCA_020853375.1 Verrucomicrobiota bacterium
ATTCTTGGACGGTTCCGGACGGGCAAGATTGATATTCTGATCGGCACGCAGATGATCGCCAAAGGATTGGATTTTCCGAACGTCACGCTGGTCGGCGTGGTGAATCCAGACCACGCGCTCCACATGGCCGACTTCCGCGCCGGAGAGCGGGTGTTCCAACTGCTGACGCAGGTGGCGGGCCGTGCCGGACGCGGCGAAGCGGCGGGCGAAGTGATTGTGCAAACCTACACGCCGCACCATCCGGCCATTCAGGCCGCGCGGCGTATGGATTTTGAAGGATTCTGCGATCAGGAAATGGCGTTCCGCAAAGAGCTGGGCTATCCGCCGTATACGCATTTAACCTGCATCACTCTGCGCGGGAAAAATGAAACTGAGGTGGAAGCGGCGGCGGAGAAGTTTTTCCAATGTCTGGAAAAATGTGTGGACGGTAAAGCGGTTTTGTCGCCCGCCATACCGGCGCCGATTGCCCGGATGCGCGGCGAATACCGCTGGCAGATTCTGTTGCGGGCGGCGCGGGCCAAGACGATGAACGATGCGATTCGCGCCGCATCGAAAGAAATGAAATGGCCGAAAACGGTCAAGGTGACGGTGGATGTGGATGCGACGTCGTTATTGTGAAAAAGATTTGGAGTGCGCAGGCTTGCCTGCGCTTTAGTTACCGAAGCTTGCTTCGGTGAAAAAAGGCGAAGCAAGCTTCGCCATGCGAAAGCGGCGGCAAGCCGCCGCAGTCCATAATGGAGTTAAAAGGAGAAAGCTATGGCGATTAAAACGGTAAAAGTGGAATCGGTGCTGGATGCGAAGTTTAAGCTGGAGAGCTCGGTTCATGGGCACAAGGTGATTGTGGATCAGCCGGCGAACGCGGGCGGAACGGATGCCGGGCCGACGCCGCTCGACTATCTGCTGGTTTCGCTTGCCGGATGCATCGGCACCATCGGACGGATTGTCGCCATGCAGAAGCGGATTACCCTGCGCGGCATGAAAATCACCGTCGAAGGCGACATCAACACGGACGGCCTGCTCGGTAAACCGACGGACGATCCAATCGGCTTTAAGGAATTCCGCATTCTGGTCGACATCGACGCCGACCTGACGGCGGCAGAAAAAGAAGCCTTCATTCACGAAGTCGATGCCCGTTGCCCGGTTTCCTTCAACCTGCTCAACAGCACACCGGTCAAAATTTCTGCTGTTTAATTTTTAATCAGTCCCAGTCCGTCCATGTGCAGGTAGATTTCGCGGCCGAGCCAGGCGTCGGTGGCGGCGTAGCGGAGCTGGGATTCGGTCAGTTCATTTTTCGCCCAGTTGGAGGTCTGCTCCCGTTTTGAAACGCGGAAGCCCAGCAGCAGGGCGGCCAGTCCGCGCAGTCCGAGGTTTTTGATGTGCGCTTTTTTGGCGTGTTCCGCCAGTTCCACAAATCCGGCCGGTTCAAAGGCGGTGAGTTTCCGAAGTTCGGAAACGTCGGCGCGGATGGAGACGCCGGTTTTGATGATGTCCGGGCTGGAGAGGATTTTGCACAGTCCTTGGGTGAGGCCGGTGAGTTTGATCTGAAAGAGGAAAACTTCGGTTCCGGTTGCCAGTTGCAGAAGGGACGGCTGGTAATATTCGCCGACGCGGAAGGTCGGGCGGGTTTCGGTGTCGAAGCCGAGCAGCGTTTCCTGCTTTAGTTTTCCGGCGGCGCGTTCCGCATCTTCCGATGTTTGGATGAGGTGGATCGGCCCTTCATACTGCTTCATCGGCAGGCGGTTGATTTCGTCTTTGGTGATGTGCAGGTTCATCGGTATGCCTCGTCGTGAGAGCCGATCATGACCGGGATGATGATCTTATCCTGAATGATGAACTCGATGGTGATGCGGTATTTCATGTTGATGGAGACGGAGTGATACTCCTGAAGTGAACCTTTGAGTTTATGAAGCCGCAGAGACGGGTGGTGAGGGTTGCCCTTTAGTAAGTCGATGGTTTTTTCGTATTGGTTGAATATCTCAGGATGCTTTTTGAGGAAGCGTCTAAGCCTGTGTTCGTATTGTGCCGTATAAACGATTTCGTACGGCATTATGATTCCTTAAGATACGCTTTGAGATCCGCAAGGTGTTTTTCGGTGTTCGTGTGATAGCGGCCTGCTTTGATGTCCTCTCGGACCTCAGCCGCAGCCGCAAGGATTTCACATTCGCGCAGATGCTCGTAGGTTTCGTTATCGAGGACAACGAATTCGCGTTTGCCGCGAACGGAAATGCCTGCCTCGCCGTACTCGGCGATTGCTTCGTTGACGACGGATATTCCGTTTCTCTTTAACTCATTGGCCGTGACGTATTTCATGAACAGCTCCTTTAATAGCGCTATTAAAAGCTCTCTTTAGGACGCTGTCAATAGCGCTCTTAATAGATCGAAAGCTCGAAAAATCAACGATCAGCAATCGTCAATCGAGAATGTCTCAGGCCTGTCGGCGTAGACGGGCGGGAAGGATTTTTAGCTGTTCACGGTATTTGGCGACGGTGCGGCGGGCGATATCCAGCCCTTGTTTGCTTAATTCTTCACCAATACGTTGGTCGGAAAGGGGCCGCCGTTTGCTTTCGGTGCGGACGATATCGGCCAGCGCGCTTTTGATGGCGGCGTTGGAAATGATTCGTCCGTCGGCCTGAGCGACACCGGTGGTGAAGAAGTATTTGAACTCAAAGGTTCCCTGCGGAGTGGCCATGTATTTTCCGTTGCAGGCGCGGCTGACGGTTGTTTCGTGGACTTCCAGAATGTCCGCGACTGTTCTCATGGTGAGCGGTTTCAGGCCGGAAATGCCTTCTTCGAAAAAATCCTCCTGCACACGGGCGATTTCGCAGGCGATGCGGTAGATGGTGTCCTGCCGCTGTTCGATGCTCCGGATGAAAAATTTGCTCTTGGCGATTTTTTCGCGGATGTATTTACGGGTTTCGGCGGCGGTGTTTTTGTCTTTGAGCAGTTCGATATATTTTAGACTGATGAACAGGCGCGGGTAGGGGCTTTTGTTCTGAATGACCGTCCAGATGCCGTTGCGTTTTTCCACGGTGATTTCCGGGATGACATATTCCGTTTTGTCGGTGGTGTAATTGCGTCCAGGCTTTGGATCAAGGTCGGCGATCGCGGCGGAGAGCTCTTTGACTTTTTCCGGCTGAAGGTGCATGGCGCGGGCGATCTGCTCGTACTGGTGGGCGCCGAGCTTGTCGAGATGGTCGCGCACGAGGATCGCTTCCAGCGAATCACCTTTCCCTTGATGGCGGAGCTGGAGAAGCAGGCATTCTTTCAGATCGCGCGCGCAGACCCCGACGGGATCAAACCCCTGAATCACCGTGATGAGCCGGTCGAAGAGCTCTTCGGGAAATTCCGGAGTGGAGCCGATGATTCCGTCGAGGTCGAGCTGGAGGTAGCCGTCGTCGTCAATACTGCCGATCAGCACTTCGGCGATACCGCGGTCGCGGGCGTCGAGCCCGGCGAGGGCGAGCTGTTCGAGCAGATGCTTCTGAAGCGAAGCGGCTCCTTCAATGGAATCCATCATAAACTGGTAGCGTTCGTCATCGGCTTGCGGGCGGACTTCGCGGTTGCTGCGGAAGTCGGCATCCCATTCGGCCAGTTCGGTCAGTTCGCCGATTTCGCGTAATTCTTCGCGGGCGGCCTCGTCAAAGTCGGTGGACTGCTCGGTTTCGGGGGCGTCGCGTTCAAGGGTTGGATTTTGATCCATTTCCTCGCGGACCATGGTCTGGAGGTCGAGGATCGGGGCTTGGAGAATTTTCAGGGACTGGAGCATCTGCGGAGTGAGCGACTGCTCCATCCGCTGCACCTGGACATGTCCTAGATACTGTTCTGCCATTTGGGTTTACAAACTTCCTGCTGTGTCTGACAATCTCGCGGTGATTAGTAGCACAGAACGGCTCCGGCGTAACATCCAATTTGAAATTCTATGACCTTGAAACTTTGCTTACTGGGTAGCGGCAGTTCGGGAAACTGCACGTTTATCGGCACTGGAACGACCCGTATTCTGATCGATGCGGGGCTGTCGGCCCGCAAAACGGCGGAACGGCTGACGGAAATCGGCGAACGGGCGGAGGAGATCAACGCCATCTGCGTGAGCCATGAACACGGCGACCACATCGCGGGCATCCGGGTGCTTCAGAAAAATCACGGAATCCCGGTTTATGCCAACGGCGGAACGCTGGATGCCATTTTACGCGACAGCAAACAGGCCGGACTGGAATGCCGCCGTTTCACCACCGGCGCGCCGTTCGCGATCGGCGACCTGATGATCGAGCCGTTTTCGGTTCCGCACGACGCCTATGAGCCGGTTGGGTTTGTGGTTCGTGCGGGCGCTTTATCGGTTGGCGTGGTGACGGATATCGGCGTGGTGACCGGTCTGGTGCGCGAAAAACTCCGCAAATGTCAGGCCGTCGTCATCGAAGCGAACCACGACGAAACGCTCCTGCATGAAGCGGCCCGCCCGTGGAGCCTGAAACAGCGCATCCGTGGCAATCAGGGCCATCTTTCCAACCGGGCGGCGGCCGCGCTGATTGCCGAAATCGCGGGCGACGGGTTACAGCATCTTTTTCTTGCACACCTGAGCGCAGATTGTAACAGTCCGCACCACGCTCGGACGGCTTTCGAAACTCTGTTGTCCGGAGCAGGTCACACGCACGTCACCGTGCGGCTGGCCGGCGCCGACGGTGTGAGCGAGCAAGTGATTTTAGAAGGATAGATTTTTTATGCCCAACAGCTCAAACGAAAGACTGGAGCAGAGACTGCTCAAGGTCATCTCCAAGGAGACCAATGGGAAGCGCGCCGCCTGCCTGCGCGGATTTCTCAAAACGCTTTCGTGGCTTTTCATCGCGCTGGTTCAGTTGCGGCTTCTGCTTTTCAAACACCGGATCATCCGCGCCAACACGCTCGGCTGCCAGGTGATCAGCGTCGGCAACGTAACCGTCGGCGGAACCGGCAAAACTCCGATTGTGGAAACCTTCGCCCGCTCGCTTCAGCAAAAAGGCCGCAAAGTCGCCATTCTCAGCCGAGGCTACAAAAGCCGTAAAACGCCGCTGTGGGAAAAACTTCTGCGAAAAGAAACACAGCTTCCGCGCGTTGTCTCCGACGGCGAGCGTCTGCTGCTCAACTCCGACCTCGCTGGCGATGAACCGTACATGCTGGCGTCCAACCTGCCGGACGTGGTGGTTCTGGTGGACAAAGACCGCGTGAAATCCGGAAAATACGCCATTAAAAATTTCGGTTGCGACACGCTGGTTCTCGACGACGGCTTCCAGTATCTCAAACTCCAGCATCGGCTCGACATTGTGCTCGTTGACTACACCAATCCGTTCGGCTACCGCCGCGTTCTGCCGCGCGGACTCTTGCGTGAGCCGATGCGCAACCTCAAACGCGCCGGGTTCATCTTCATCACCAAATGCCCGCCGGAAGGGGCGCCGGAGCTCAAAGCCAAACTGCGCGAGCTCAACCAGCACGCCGAAATTTCCGAATGCCGCCACGCCTCCAAATATCTGAAAAATCTCTACACCCGCGAACGGATCGACCTCGACTTCCTGCAGGGTAAAAAAGTCGCGGCGGTTTCCGGAATCGCCGTGCCGGAAAGTTTTGAGAATGGACTGCGCAGACTTGGCGCGGAAATTGTCCACAGCGACCAGTACGCCGACCATCACCGCTACACCCAGCAGGAAATCATTGAAACCATCAACCGTGCGGCCGAAGCGGGCGCCGAAGTGATCGTGACGACGGAAAAAGACGCGGTACGCTTTCCGCTCATCGACCGGTGCGACCTGCCGATCATTTTCCTGCGGGTGGAAATCGAAATGCTTTCCGGCGCGGCCGCCTTTCACGAATGGATCGACCGCATCTGCTTCAAGTAGTTTCCAATCCTTGGAAATCGTAAAACGCTTAACGGTCAAAACTACGCATCATTTCGGCTCACAGAGCCGACTCTACATGGATGTCGAATTGTAGTGTTGGCTCTATGAGCCAATCCGGGAGCGGGTGACTTCGACGGCGACGCTACGGCAGAAGCGCAATGCGCCGGGTTTATCAATCGTGACCGTGGCGCTCTGAACGCGCTTATCTTTCAAACAGATCGCCGCGATGCCTTCGGCTAAAGATTCAATCAGGTTGAAGCTACTGTTTTCGACAAAATCCAGAACCGCCAGCTTGATGGCTTTGTAATCCACCGTGTCGGTGAGTGAATCGCTCTTTCCGGCGGCGCGCAGGTCGGTTTCCAGCACGACGTTGATAATCACGTCCTGCTTGTTTTTTCGCTCTTCGGGATACAAGCCGATGATGCAGCGGAGGGAAAGGTCACGAATATGAATACGATCCATAGGATTCCTTGATTGAATTATGAAATATGAACTATGAAAGATGAAAGTGGGTCTGCGACGCTTTTAAAAATGAAGGCCAACGCCGTCTGAGTTCCGCTTTCATAGTTCATCTTTCATCTTTTCCCAAAAGATTCTGTCCACCGTCGACGAAAATCGTCTGTCCGGTGATGTGGTCGCTTTTGAGCAGATAGAGAACAGCGCTGGCAACGTCGGCGGGCGTCGGGCGTTGGCCGAGCGGAATGGTTCCGGCATAGTCCCACGACGGATTATCGCTGTCCTTCGGCGGCGGAAGGATCGCACCGGGTGCGACGGCGTTGACGGTAATGCCGGGCGCGAGGTCGAGCGCCGCAAGCTTCGTCAGCTCTTCGAGCCCTTTTTTGCTGAGCATATACGGAATGCAGGTGGTGTCGTGCGAGGTAATCCGCCGGTCGAGCAGGTTGATGATTCTGCCGGTTTTCGTCTGCCGCGCGAATCCGCGAATCAGCGCCAGCGGCGCGAGCAGGTTCGGCTGAAGCTCTCTCATCACGGCGTCGTACGTGGCATCGGCCAGTTTGGTCTGATGAAAAACAGCGGCGTTATTGACCAGAATGTCGATTGGTCCGAACTGCTGGAAAACGCGCTCCAGCAGTGTTTCGCACTGCGCCGGATCGCTGAGGTCAGCCTGAATGGTTTTGGGCGACAGCGCTTTAGCTTCCTTTGCCGAACTCCGGAAATGAACGATCACTTCCGCGCCTTCAGCCAGCAACGCCTCGGTAATCGCGCGGCCGATCCGCACCGCTCCGCCGGTCACCAATGCTCTTTTGCCGTTTAGGTTCATAAAAAATATGGACTGCGGCGGCTTGCCGCCGCTTTTAAAAGCGAAGCTTGCTTCGCGTTATACCGAAGCAAGCTTCGGTGGTTAAAGCGCAGGCAAGCCTGCGCACTCCAAAATCATATTCGATCACTTCCGCGCCTTCAGCCAGCAACGCTTCGGTAATCGCGCGGCCGATCCGCGCCGCTCCGCCGGTTACCAATGCTCTTTTGCAGTTCAGGTTCACTATTCTATATTTCCATCGGCGTCAGGTTTTCTGCTCTGATCCATTCCTCCAAGGACATAACCAGCTATTCCACTGAGGATGCCAATAATTCCGTTTTCCTTGATAATGTCTAACAGACCAAGAAATATGACGGCAATAATGACCATAATGACTGTCGCCAGTCTCAGAAAATTGCCTCTCCGGAAGAGCAACCCAAATGACTTCGCTTGACCGGCTTGAGCTTTGTAAAAAGCAATCATTCCGATAATGCCAAACACGATGGTTGTTAGAGCTATAATTCCAGTTGTGCAGAGCAATGTTGCAAGTTTGATGTCCATATGTTTTTCCCCTATCGGTTAGTCACAACAGTTTATCAGGCAGAACGATTCACCCGCTTTATTTCATTCCCTTGATCCACTCAATGAGTGTTCTGGCGCCGAAGAGAGTGACGCCGGGGTCCATCCAGGGTTTGGAAGATTCTTCCCAGGCGGTTCCGGCGATGTCGAGGTGCGCCCACGGAATATCTTCGGGAACAAAGTTGGCGAGGAAGGCCGCGCCGTTGATGGTTCCGGCGGTTCCGGATTTGCTGATGTTCTGCAGATCGGCGAAGGTGCCTTTCATGTCGTCCATGTTTTCGGGCCAGAGCGGCAGTTCCCATAACCGTTCGCCGGCGTCGTCGGCGGTTTTGATCAGCAAGCCGTTCAGTTTGTGACTGTTGCCGACGACGGCGGCGGCGGTATGGCCGAGCGCGGTGATGACCGCGCCAGTGAGCGTGGCGAGGTCAACGATAGCGGCGGGTTTGTGCTGCTGAGCGAGCGAAAGGGCGTCGGCGAGGACGAGCCGGCCTTCGGCGTCGGTATTGAGAATTTCAATCGTTTTTCCGGCGTGCGATTTGACGATATCGCCGGGGCGGGTGGCGCGGCCGCCGGGCATATTTTCTGCCACGGCCAGCATGCCGATGACCGGCGTTTCCGGTTTGAGCAGGGCGACCATCTGCATGGCGGCCAGTACGGCCATGCCGCCGCATTTGTCATAGCGCATCCATTCCATCCCTTTGCCGGGCTTGAGGGAAATTCCGCCGGAGTCGAAGGTGATGGTTTTGCCGATGATGACAACCGGTTGGGCTTTGGGATTGGTGCCTTTGTATTTGAGCGTGATGATCCGGGCGTCCTGCGCGCTGCCTGCCGCGACGGCGAGGATGGCGTTGCAGCCTTTCTTTTTCAG
>JADYZA010000099.1 GCA_020853375.1 Verrucomicrobiota bacterium
GAAATCATGCAGGGCGTGCAGATGAACATGATGCAGATGAGCCGTCGGGTTTCTCCCCAGCAACTCTCACAAATGACCGGACAGGTCTACCAGAACGTGAAGGATACGTTGATCGCCACTATCTTGCTGACCAAGGCAGCTGAAAAATCCAGCCTGACCGTCAATGATGAAGAACTGGCCAAAGAAATCGCAACGATTGAAGCCAACGCCCCGACAGGCACCTCACTCAAAGATGCGCTGGCTGAAAACGGAATTAATTTCGATGATTGGAAGAAGGACCTCCGCAAACAATTGCTTGTCCGCAAACTAGTCAAAGAAAAAACAGCCAACGTCACCGAAGCTACCGTGGCTGAAATCGCCAAATTCTACGAAGAAAATATCGATGCCTTCAAAGCACCGGAAAACGTGACCGCCAGCCACATTCTCTTGGCCTTCACCCCGGAAGACACTGATGTCACCAAGGCCCAAAAGAAGAAAGATATTGAAAAAATCCGCACAGACATTCTTGCTGGCGGTGATTTTGTCGCCATCGCCGGTAAAAAATCGGACTGCCCCAGCAAGCAACGGGGTGGAGATCTAGGCACGTTTGCACGTGGACAGATGGTTCCAGAATTTGAAACCGCCGCTTTTTCTCAGGAGGTTGGCACCGTTGGCAATGTGGTTGAAACCCAGTTCGGATACCACCTCATCAAGGTTACCGGCCATCAGCAGGCTGGCATCCGCCCTCTGTCCGAAGTTAAAAATGAACTCAAGGAATACTTGACGGGCAAAAAGAAACAGGACGCATTGCTGGCTTATATTGACGAACTGAAGCCCAGCGCTGTCATTGAGATGCACACCCCGAACCTTGACTCAGCTACCAAATAACCTGCTGATTCATCGAAACATGCAAAAAGCGTTCCCGGATGGGAACGCTTTTTCGTTATCTGGTGCGCTCGAGAGGACTCGAACCTCCACACCTCGCGGCACAAGAACCTGAATCTTGCGTGTCTACCAATTTCACCACGAGCGCTTTTTCTGCGAAAACAGAGGGCGTATTAAACAGGAACTTTTTGCAAAGTCAACGGTTTCGAAACCGATTTTCTTTACCCCTTGCTACCATCCAGCCCGCAACCTATACTCTGGCTCGTGCTGAAGCTGGTTCTTATGGAAAGGAGGCGGGTATAACTATGCAAAATATAGACGATAAACAATGGAAGACACTCAAACAGAAGCTCGCCCGCTCCTCCCAGATTGTCTCTCCGGCCATGGGAGAGCCAGAAAAAGAATATGTGCAGTCGCGCGGCATTGATATCCTTCGACTTCACGCCACCGATTTCGTCAATAAGCGAATCGCACCAGCCGCCCCGAAGAACGATGGACGACAGACTCCCCTCAAAGGCCATCCGGTATTTATCGCCCAACACGCCACCGGAACCAGCGACCGGATCAAGCTCGAAAAATTTCACGGAATCAGAACCGGCATTGAACTCTCGGAAAAGGAAGTCGCCTATATTGTAAGCGTTATCCTCCGCTGGATTCAGGAGCAGATCGGGGAACCCATCTGATTTTTAGCAGGGTTTGGAAAAAACTTCTTTCCCACGCCCACCGCGATAACTACATTTTCCGAACCTCGAAAAACTATGGAACCTCAAATTACAGCCCGCCCAGATCACAGCATCAGCCGCAAGCAGATCAGCGATGCCGCACTAAAAGTTCTTTACGGGTTGAAAGACGCCGGATATGTCGCCTATCTGGCCGGCGGTGGTGTGCGAGATCTTCTCCTCGGGCGAAACCCAAAAGATTTTGATGTAGCCACCAGCGCAACTCCCGAAGAAGTGAAACGGGTCTTCCGAAACAGTCGACTCATCGGACGCCGGTTCCGGCTCGTACACGTCTACTTCCATAACGAAATCATCGAAGTTTCAACCTTCCGCGCGCCTGCGCCGCCTGCTGACGAAACCCCCGATGACGACAATACTTTTCTTGCCAAGGACGGACTCGTACTGCGCGATAATCTGTTTGGAACGCCCGAAGAGGATGCTCTGCGCCGAGACTTCACCGTCAATGCTCTCTTCTATAATATAGCCGATTTTTCCATCATCGACTACGTCCATGGCCGGAACGATCTCGAAAAGCGTCTCCTCCGTGTCATCGGCGATCCCGATCAGCGCTTCACGGAAGATCCGGTGCGCATCTTGCGCGCCATCCGATTCGCCGCCGCGTTGGATTTCGAAATTGAACCGTCTGCCCGTGAAGCCATACGCCGTCACGCCGCTCGGCTCGAAGACTGCTCCTCATCGCGCCTCTACGAAGAAATCCAGAAACTTCTCAGTTGCGGCAAAGCTGAACGGGTATTCACACTTTGTTGCGAACTTTCAGTTTTTGAGCACCTATTCCCAGAACTCGGAGCCTGGCTCAATGCGCCGGACGGGGAAGGTAAAACCCACTGGCTGAAAAAAAGCTTTGCCCAGATCGACCGCTGGCGCGCCGCGGGATTCAACATCGACCCGGCCCTGCTCTTCGCTCTTATCTATGGCGAATACAACGAATGGGTTGCGGCACAAATCATGCAAAGCGAAGAACTGCAACACGCCGAAGCGCTCATCGAAGCCACCCATCGCCACATCCGCCAGCTGGAACGCATCCGTATCCCGAAAGCCGTAACTCACCACATCGCTGAAATCATGAGCGGCCAGCCGCGATTCCTTAAAACCACACCGAAAAACGCCCAGCGCATCATGCGCCATCGCTGCTTTCTCGACGCCTTCCTTTACTTCAAATTCGCCGCCCGCACCGCCGGACGGCACTCAACCGAACTCGACTGGTGGGAACAGCAGCGCAAATCGAGATAAACGCCTTTACCGCTTGCCCTGTGGAACCGAATATCATACATAAAGCGCTCCTGCGGAGAGGTGGCTGAGTGGCTTAAAGCAGTGGTTTGCTAAACCGCCGTACGCCGTAAAGGCGTACCGGGGGTTCGAATCCCCCCCTCTCCGCCACTCTTTAAACAGGCCGATTTCTTCGCAAATCGGCCTGTTTTTTTCGCGGTTACAATGCGATTTACAATCTGACTTCCAAGGCTTGGAAGCCTAAAAATCCGTTTATCCGGATTATAGGATTGATGATTGCTAAAACAAAGCCGGTCTGTTAGGTTTCGCCACATGAAACTTAAAGAGAGATTGCAATCCGGTCCGCTATTACTCGACGGGGCCGCCGGAACATTTTTACAGGAACAACCAATTTCCCGCGAACAGTGGGGCTCTGTCGAAGGTTGCAATGAATGGCTGAATCTTTCCGCGCCGGAAATCATCCGTGGTCTGCACCGCGCCTATCTCGAAGCTGGGTCGGACGCCGTTGAAACCAATACGTTCGGCGCATCACCGGTAACGCTCGGCGAATATCAACTGGCTGGCCGCGCCTATGAAATCAACAAAGCCGCCGCGCAACTGGCCCGCGAATGCGCCGATGAATTTTCCACACCGGAACGGCCGCGCTATGTTTTCGGTTCCATCGGCCCCGGCACAAAACTGCCATCACTGGACCATATTGCTTTCGACCAGCTGGTCGACGCTTACAAAATCCAGATTCAAGGTCTGATTGACGGCGGAGTGGATGGGCTGCTTATTGAAACCTGCCAGGATCCGCTACAGATCAAAGCGGCGCTGGCGGCGGCGGACGATATCCTCGGTCCGGACAGCGATATCATTCGTTACGTCTCCATCACGGTGGAAGCGACGGGAACTCTGCTGGTTGGCACCAGCGTTTCCGCCGCCGCCGCAATTCTCGCCCCCTATTCAATCGACGTTCTGGGTCTCAACTGCGCCACCGGCCCGGATGCGATGGAGCATCATCTCGACACGCTCAGTGAAATCTGGCCGACGCAACTAGCCTGTATGCCGAACGCCGGAATGCCGGAAGCGCGCGTCGACGGAACCGTTCGCTACCCGCTGGAGCCGAAGCCTTTTGCTGAAAAGGTAGCCGCACTGGCCAAAGGGCACGGTCTCTCGATTGTCGGCGGATGTTGTGGCACGACACCGGAACATATCCGTGAACTGCGCAAACAGTTTTCCAAACCTTGGAAAATCCGTCAGCCGATGGAAGCCCCTGCTCAGGTTTCTAGTCTTTTCTCTGCGGTGGATCTAACACAGGAACCCGCGCCGCTATATATCGGCGAGCGCGCCAACGCCACCGGCTCGAAAAAGTTCCGAGACACGTTACTGGCAAACGACTACGAAAACGCCTTCCATATTTTGACGGAACAGGAAGAAACCGGAGCGCACGTTCTCGATCTGAGTTGCGGTTACGCTGGGCGGGATGAATCCAAAGATATCGCCGTGCTAGTTCCTCGCATGTCGCGTGAGTGCAAAATTCCGATGATGATCGACTCCACTTCCGCCGACGTGATTGAGCAGGCGCTTAAACTCTACGGCGGACGGGCGCTGATTAATTCGATCAACTTTGAAGACGGCGGAAAACGAGCCGAACGTGTTGTGCCGATGGCGCGGCGTTATGGCGCGGCAATGGTCGCGCTGACGATTGATGAAAAAGGAATGGCGATGAATGCGGACGAAAAGATCGCCGTCGCCAAACGACTGGTCACCTTCTGTGTCGCGCGCGGACTTAAGGCCGAAGAAATCCTGATCGATCCACTGACCTTCACGATTTGCAGCGGCGACAAGACGTTGCGCGATGCGGCGTTCCAAACATTGGAAGCAATCCGCCGCATCAAGGCGGAGCTTCCGGGCGTGCGGACAATCCTCGGCCTTTCAAATATCTCGTTCGGCCTCAAGCCGGCACTGCGTAAAGTGCTGAACGCCGTGTTTCTGCATCAGGCAGTACAGGCCGGCATGGACGCATGCATTATCAATGTCGCGGCGATCGTGCCGTTGAATGAAATTCCGGAAACTCTCCGTAAAGCGGCCGAGGCGTTGCTGGCCGACGACCGCGCGAACGGCGATCCGCTCGAAAATTACATCAATTTATTCGAAGCGGTAAGCGATGTCGTCGAAGTCGCGGTTGAAAGCCGTCCGTCGACCGATGTGCTGGCCGATGCGATTATTCGCGGAAAGTCCCCTTGGCTGGAACCGGCGATTCCCGACCTGCTGAAGGTGCTGAGCGCCGAAGATATCTTGAACACCATTATGCTTCCGGCGATGAAGGAAGTCGGACGCCTTTTTAATGACGGCACGATGCAGCTTCCATTTGTCCTGAAGTCCGCCGAGGTGATGAAACGAGCGGTGGACATGATTAAGCCGTTTATGAAGAAGAGTGCCGCAGGAGATCAAGTTCCGCTTTTTGTAATTGGCACCGTCGCGGGTGACGTGCACGACATCGGCAAAAATCTGGTCGGCATCATTCTCTCCAACAACGGTTTCAATGTGGTGGATATCGGCATCAAAGCGTCCATCGAAAAAATGATGGAGGCGGTGAAAGAACATAACGCCGTTGCGCTGGGCATGAGCGGACTGCTGGTGAAATCCACCGCCGTCATGGCTGAGAATATGAAAATTCTGGAACATGCCGGATTTAAAACGCCGGTACTGCTCGGCGGCGCCGCATTATCGGAAGAGTTCGTCGATCTGGCATGCCGTCCGCACTATTCCGGACAAGTGCTCTATTGCAAAGACGCCTTCGCCGGACTGTCCGCCATGCAAACGCTTAAAGACACCGGCAGGCTACCCGACTATGTTGCGCCGACCCGCGATGGTCTCGGTTGCGAGGCGAAACCGCCCATAGACGAAAAACCGGCAGAGCCGATTGCCCGCGATATTCCGGTTCCGAACATTGGAACCGGCACATGGGTTACGGAAAACATTGCGCTCGAAGCGATCTGGAAATATCTCGATCTGAACGGAATGATCAAAGGCGCCTGGGGCTATAAACAAGGCAAACTCTCCGATGCGGAATACCAGAAA
>JADYZA010000100.1 GCA_020853375.1 Verrucomicrobiota bacterium
ATCGCGGCGAAAAACTTGATGAGGGATTGAAACTGGTTCATAAGGCGCTGGCGATTGATCCAGAAAATGGAGCCTTCCTAGATACGCTTGGCTGGATTTATTATATGCAGGGCCGCTACACTGAGGCACTCGCCGAATTGCAAAAAGCAAAATCCATTGTTCAAAACGATTCCACAGTCTGGGAACATTTGGGCGATACCTATCTGAAATTGAACGATCGCGACGAAGCTTCCAAACATTGGAAAAAGGCGCTTGAACTTGATCCTGAATCTCAACGATTGAAGGAGAGGCTAAGCTCTACGCCAACCGAACGCCGACCGGCAGAGGATTTCCGCGCAGATACGCCGCCCCATCCATAGCACGCTTTCCGGCGGGCTGAACTTCCTGCAATCGCAACGCCCCAGTGCCTGTGGCGACCAAGAGCCCTTCTCCAGCCGATTCAAGAATTTCGCCCGGCAATCCGGATCGATCTTCAACGGAGGCCCGCAATACTTTCAGCCGCTGCCCATCAGGCATTTCACAAAAACAGCCCGGCCATGGAACGAATCCACGAATACGGTTTCGTAGTGTCGCCGCAGGTAAATTCCAGTCGAGCTGTCCGTCTTCTTTCGTCAGTTTCTGCACTTCCGTCGCAACGGAGTCATCCTGATGGCGACGCTGAACCGTCCCGTTCCGTATCTGCTCAATAGCTTCCATCAACAATTCCGCGCCCGATATCGCCAGCACCGGCTCAAGGGTATCCGATGTGTCGTCCGGACCAATCGGCACCTCGCGTTGCAGAATGATATCGCCCGCATCCATCTTCTCGCTCACATAGAGAATTGTAACTCCGGTAACACCATCACCGTTGGCCACCGCCCATTGGATTGGAGACGCCCCACGGTATTTTGGAAGCAATGAAGGATGGAAATTTATTGCGCCCTGCTTCGGAAGTGCCAGCACGGACGGCGGAATGTACTGCCCGTAGGCCACGACCACAAAAAGATCAGCATCCAATGCGGCCAGCTCAGGAAGACCTTCTTTGATTTTTTCGGGCGACAGCACTGCAAGACCGCGTTCTCTGGAAAGCACTTTAACCGGACAAGGTGTGAGCTGCTGCTTGCGACCAGCAGGCCGATCGGGCTGAGTCACCACGGCAACCACTTCATCCCTCTCGCTGGACAACAATGCATCCAGTAAGGAGAATCCTATGGGTGCTGAGCCAAAAAAAACGATACGCATGGTGCCGACCCCAGTTATTTCGATTCGCCGCCCGAAGGTTTTTCAACCTGATCGGAGCCCCAGCGAACGCTGTCGGTTAGGAAAATCTGATCCTGCTTGTTGAGCGCGAATCCTTGCCGCAACGGGAAATCCTGCGGAAGGCGACCCATGATTACAGGAAGCCATGTTTTTTCAGCACCTTCCAGCAGAGACGACACAAAGGGGCGATCCTTTGTGATGGTCGTGATGTAAAGTCCGCTGATGTATTTGCGGTAGTCGTTGATCTCGTAATAGTCATCGAGCGTTTGCGGGATTAAAATGGAGGTGCGTTTTCCATACCACGCAGTTGCCCACGGCATATCCGTACACATGATTTCCGCCGGCTTCAGCAGTTCGCTCACACGCATAATAAACGGAGCGTAGTATGGCGGATAAGGAACCCCGGGCGGCGGCGACAGAAGGATCGTAACGGCCAGCGGCAGTGCAGTCAGGCCTACCACCAAAACGGTGATTGCCGTCTTGTAGAGCTGAATATTCAAGTCGAGGCGATCAAGCAGAATGGAAAAGAACGCCAGCCCATAAAGGATCACGAATGGCCAGAATATGTGATAAAGCTGGAGCGTTTCCGCGCTGAAAAAGCATGCCCCGACGAAAAATAAGATCATGGAAAGCCCGATGCCCCAGCGCAGATTGTGCACATGAACACGCACAAACCGGTAGAAGAACGTCACCATGAAGAAGGCGATCAACACCCCTCCGCCCATGGACGTGAATCCGTTTTCGTAAAGCGCATTGAAATTTTTCGCCCATTTTGCCTTCGCCGCACCGATATCGGAAGAAAGACTGAATACGGGCTTTAATGTGCGCATCAGAGAATCGCCGGGATACTTGTCGGAACCGATCAAGGCAGTATGCGTGGCCAAGCCAAGCGGTGAACCGGACAATTGATAGTTACGAAGAAACCATGGAGAAATGATCAGAAAAATCAGTGCGGCGTAGAAAAATGCCAGATGTCCGCCGCGCTGTGTTCGCGAACCCATCATCCAGATAAACAGCGCCAGCCCCGGAATGACTGCAATCGCTGCATAATGGGTCAAAACGGCCGCTGAGGAAAAAAGAATGGAGATCATGAAAAGCAATATCCAGTTCCAGGACGACTTCCGCTCACGGCGATGAACCATTGCCAGAAGAGCAAAATAGGTCGCACCAAGAACAAAAAATACAAGCACCGGAATTCCGGTGCCCTTGATACTGTCCTGCCAAACCATTTCGCTCAAAAAGTAAGTCGTCACACTCAGCAGACCCATCTTGCTGGAAAACAGTTTTCTTCCCAGTAAGTATAACAGCAGCCCGCTGAGTGCGGTGAAGAAGTGGTTGATGGGCACAATAACCCACTGTTCTGCCGGATAAATCCGCATCCCCTGATAGGCGGCACTACTCGGGAAAAGCTCAATTCCGACGAGTTTGAAGAACTTAAAACCACCAGCGAGAATAGCAGGATAAACTGGCGGCTTAATGAGTTCAGGATGAAGCGCAATCCGCGCATCACCGCCAAAACTATGCGCCGAGACCTGAGAAATCGTCATTGGCCGGACACACTGCGTGACATAGCGGTTCGACTGAGCCAGATTCCGCCCGAGCTGCGCATAATCCATGGCGGCCTCGGTATCGAATCCTCGGAACTGACGGGCGGTAAAAATAATAATCAGCCCGATAATGAAAAGACAGAAAAGGGTCGTGCGGATAATCCTCAGACCAAGGCCTGTGTCCACACTGTACACCAAGTCCTGCAAGGTGGCCTCGAAGGGTTGCTTTTGTTGCTTTGCCATACTGTTTCTCCCGCTCCGATAATGAGTGTTCAGAGCATCCTTGAACACTTCTGCTTCTTCAACCTTAAACTCGTTCAACTTCGGTAAAGCCGTATTCGGCAATCTTACGATGCAGTGTGCGCCGACTGATCCCCAGTTTTTCGGCCGCATGAGTACGGTTTCCGCCCGCTTCTTTCAACGCCTGCCGAATGGCATGCTTTTCCATATTCTCCAACGTGCCGGACTCCACTGGAACAGATCCGCTGAGGCTACCTCCTGCATCCCGTATGTGCACCGGCAAATCACGCACTCCGATCCTTGGCGAACGGGACAGCACCACCATCTGTTCAACAACATTGCGTAGTTCGCGCACATTGCCCGGCCAGCGGTAAGTCAGCAGCAGATCGAGCGCATCCGGCGAAAATCCGTCAATCGTCCGCCCATTTTCCCGGTTAAAAGCATCCAGATAGTGTTTCAGCAACAAAGGAATATCGCTCTTACGGTCACGCAATGCCGGCAGATGAATCACCACCACGTAAAGCCGATAATAGAGATCCTCTCGGAATGTTCCTCCGGCCACCATTTTCTTCAGGTCACGGTTCGTCGCCGCGATCAGTCGAGTGTCCACATCAATGGATTCCTGTCCGCCAACACGTTCGAACCTCCGCTCTTCCAATGCTCGTAAAATCTTCACTTGCACGCTCGCATCCACCTCGCCGATTTCATCCAAAAACAGGGAACCGCCGTCCGCGAGCTCAAACCGCCCTTTACGCCGTTCCGCCGCGCCAGTGAAAGAACCTTTCTCGTGACCGAATAATTCGCTCTCCAGTAGCGTTGAAGAAAGTGCCGCGCAATGCACCGGAACAAACGTCCCGTTCTTACGGGAACTCAACCGGTGAATCGCCTTTGCAATCAACTCTTTACCGGTTCCGCTCTCGCCCTGGATCAGAACCGTCGCTCGCGAGGCCGCCACCTGCCGCACCGTATCAAAAACCTGCTGCATCTCCGGCGAACTGCCAATGATGTTTTCCATACCAAACTTGCTGTCCAACTGTTCATGAAGCTGCGTGTTTTCTGTTTCCGCGCTGCGAGAACGCAAAACACGCTTCAGCACCATCTCCAGCTGCTCAAGATTCACCGGCTTGGTCAGGAAATCAGTCGCGCCATGGCGCATCGCATCCACCGCCGTTTCAATATTTCCGTAGGCCGTCAGCAGAATACAAATCAACTGCGGCGAACCGGCCAACGCGCGTTGCATTAGCGTCATCCCGTCCATGCCGGGCATACGCAAATCGCTCAGCATCACATCAACCGGATTTTCGCTCAGGATATTCAGAGCCGCCATGCCGCTTTCCGCCACCAGCACGTCATACGAACGGCGCAACGCCCGCGCCAGCCCTTCGCGTGTGTTCTTTTCGTCATCAACAATTAGCACAACCGGTTTCGCACTCATTCCTTATTCTCCTTCTTCGGTGCTTCCAAAAGCGACATCCGCACATCATCACGCGGAAAATGCAGCGTGAACGCCGTGCCGCGCTCCGGCGTACTGCAGATTTCGATTTCGCCGCCGTGGTCACGCAAAATCCGCTGTACAATCATCAGGCCGAGCCCCGAACCAGTCGCCTTCGTGGTGTGATAGGCCTCATAAATCGCGCCGAGATTTTCCGGCGTAATCCCCGGCCCGTTATCGGCAAAGCAAATACTCACAAAACGCGGCGAAACATCGATGCCGATTTTTAGAATCCCGCCGTCTTCCATAGCTTGGATGGCGTTCTTGATAATGTTGAAAAACGCCTGCTTCACCTGCACTTCATCAGCCGGAACCGACGGAATATGCTCCGGTTGCGCACGTTCAACCAGAATGCGGCGATTGCCAATTTCGTGGCTCATCAACTCCAGCGTTTCATCCAGCATCCGCTCCATCTGCACTGGCTTGCGGTCGGGAAGCGACGGACGGATCGCCCGCAGAAACTGCGTAATAATCCGGTCGAGGCGATGCACTTCGCGTTTCGAAACCTCAACCAGCTCCTTCAGACTTTCACGCGCCACGGAATCGGTCAGATCGGCCAACTCGCGCTCCATCAGTTGCAAATGAATCGTCACCGCATTTAAAGGATTACCGATTTCATGCGCCACGCCAGCCGCCAGCAACGTCAACGCTTTCAGCCGCTCCGACTCGATCGACTCAGCCGTCGTCGCCCGTTCGCGGGTCACGTCGCGGAAAATCACCACCGCGCCCTGCTCGCGCTCTTCAATAGCCGAAAGTGGCACCACATAAAATTCCACAAAACGGTGATCCGGATAAGTCACCTCAATCTCGCGACGGATCAGCCGTTCCCACTCATCGCCGTCCAAACTAAGCACCTTTTCCCAGTCGATGTCGCGAATGTACCGGGAAATCGGCTGACCTTCCGCCGCTCCAAGCGTGAAGCCAAACAGCGATTCCGCCGTGCGGTTGGCATAACGAATCCGAGCGCCACGCCCGACGACGACGATTCCTTCCTGAATCGCCTGGAAAATCGTTTCCATCAGTCCCTTTTCACGGGCCAGATGCAAAAACTGCGCCTGAACGCTGTCGGAATCCATTCGATCAAGACGGTCGATTAACTTATCCAAAAACTTTGATTTCACAGGGAATTCTCCGCTTAAACCGGGACAATTTGTACCACAGCGTTGCCGGAGTTCAAATACCGAATAGCGCCAGAATGGCCGTCGCTTGGTATTTCATGAAAAGCCGTTTATGTAGTGTTGGCTCTATGAGCCAATCTTCGGCTCGCAGAGCCGACGCTACATTTAGAACGCGACAACGAACTTGACCGCAAGTTCTCTTCCCGCAATAGCTCGACCCGTTGGCTCATTTTATGAAAACGAATAAAACGAAGTTAAAGCTCGTTCACTAACACTGTTAGCAATGACAGAATCATCTTTCCAAATATTGGAAACTACTTCCGCTTGAGGACGGCGCGCCAGCCGGAGGGTTCTTCGTAGACGGGCATTTGCTGGTGACTCACTTCGCGAGCCTGTTCGATGATGTAGAAGGCATCGGGATCTTCCGCCTTGATAAGGTCGAGAATCCATTTGATATCCCGGCGGCGGCAGACAATCAGGAGTTCGGTGACCGGCCCGTCCCGCCCCTCACCCTCGAAGGTTGTCACCACCTGACCGGTATTCCGTAACTGTAAAGCAAGCGCCGCTCCGGCTTTTCGGGTAAAGACACGCAGAGCGAGGTGTCCCAGCGCAATTTTCCGCTCCAGCGCAATGCCGACAACATTGCCGGTGGCAAAGCCCAGTCCGTAGAAAATCGCTAGCACTGGCGCAGTATGAATCTGCTTTACGATGGTGGAAATAATCGTCACCCAGAGAGTGACTTCCATGAAACCCAATACGAAGGCCAGCCGTGTCCGACCTTGCACCGTGACAATCGTCCGGATCGTGCCGATGGAAACATCGACGATACGGGCCGCAAAAATCAAAAGCCCGATCAGTAAGATGTGCCAATTCAAAACCGGCCTCCGTTAGCCGTGGTTGGTGGCGTCAATGACTTCCAGAACAGCGGGAACTTTTTCTTTAAGCAGACGTTCAATGCCGTTTTTCATCGTCATGCGCGCGCCCATGCAGCCGCGGCAGCCGCCCTGCAGTTCCACGTAAACTTTGCCGTCTTTGACGGTGGTGATTTTCGCGCCACCGCCGTGTCCGGCGAGCGCAGGATTCACTTCCGCATCCATGATTTTTTCTACAGCTTCAAGTATTTCAACGTCAGTCATGATGTTTCCTCACTTTTTTAAACGCTAGTTCATTGACCTGAGGTTGTCAAAAGTCATTTACCTCAGGCAATAATGGTGGACGAAATCGACAGTAATCACACCTCTTCTTCAATCAACCGGATCCGGCGCCGGGGCTTGTGCATTTTCTTGTAGTATTTAACAAGAACCCGAGCGAAGCGGATTAAATCCCGGAACGGAGCGATCAAACTCTTGTGCCGCTTCGGCTGTTTAGTGATCCGTACGGATCCGACGCGAATTCGGCGGGAGGCGATATTCAGCAGGGTTTCGAACTCAGACGGAAGCGACGACTTTTCTTCGAGAATAAAAGGAAGCACGTCGCAGCGGTAAAACCGGAATCCGCAAGGCGGATCCGGTACATAAACTCCAAGCAGCCGGTCGATCCAAAAACTCATCGCCCAAATTGTCCAGCGGCGCACAATGGGAATGCTGTGCACCTCGGCCATTCGATTACCAATCAGTACCGGCAGATGTGTGCGATGGTAGGCTTCTAAAAATTTTGGAATTTCATCCGGATCGTGAAACCCGTCGGCATCGAGCGCGATCACGGCATCGAAGCCGTTGGCCAAAACATACTTGAACCCTTCGGTCAACGAGACACCCTTCCCGCCGTTTTTCTTGTGGCGGATTACAACAGCTCCGGCAGCTTCGGCTCGGGCGGCGGTTGCATCCGTCGAGGCATCATCCACCACAATCACATCTGACAAATAGGAGCGTGCTCTTGAAACCACCTCGCCAACGGTCTGCTCCTCGCAAAAAGCAGGCATCAGAACGGCTACTCGCTTAACCTCTTTGTACTGAGCAATGGTTGTCATCGTTATTCTCGATTTCGGGCCAGTTCATCCGCCCGGTACGAAGAACGCACCAGCGGTCCCGCCGCCACGCCTTCAAACCCCATGGTACGCGCTTTTTCCGCCAGCGCATCAAAATGTTCGGGAGAAACATACCGCTCAACTGGATGATGGTCACGGGTCGGCGCAAGATACTGCCCCAGAGTCAGCAGGCGAACACCCGCCGCGTGCAGATCTTCCAAGGTTTGGAAAATCTCTTCATCGGTTTCGCCGAGACCAAGCATCAGCCCAGACTTCACCTGAACCCCGCCCCGTTCCGCCGCTTTGCGCAACGTTGCCAGCGACTTTTCATAACTCGCCTGAGGACGAATCACCGCCTGCAACCGCTTCACTGTTTCGAGATTATGGTTAAATACCTCCGGCCCGGCATCCAGCACGATATCGAGATGCTCCACAAAATCCGGAGTCAGCACCTCGACCGACGCTTCCGGCATTGCCGCTTTCACGGCACGGATTGTCGTCGCGAAAGCACCCGCACCACCGTCAGGCAGATCGTCACGCGTTACACTGGTGATCACAATATGCTTCAGATTCAGTTTTTTAGCAGCCTCGGCCACGCGCGCCGGCTCGCCGGGATCAATCGGCTCCGGCTTACCGGTATTCACATTGCAGAAGCGGCAGTTGCGTGTGCAGGTATTGCCCAGAATCATCACCGTCGCTGTTCCGCGATTCCAACACTCATGACGATTCGGACACTTCGCACTGGCGCAAACTGTATTCAACTGAAGACTCTCCAGCAGCTTGCTCACATCCGGATAGTTCTGATCGGTTGCAATCGGCCTCCGCATCCACTGCGGCAACCGCTGTGCTTTGGGTTTAAGCATACTCATTTGCAGCCTCAGGCGGACAGAGTTTCGATCAGTTTCTGGAGTTTCTCGCGTTTTTCGATCAGCTCGGCTTTACGCTTTTCCTCTCCGGCAACGACATCGGCAGGCGCCCGGCTGACAAAATTTTCATTAGAAAGTTTTTTGGTAATTCCCGTAATGCCGTTCTCGACCAGCTCAACCTGCTTTTTCAGCTTCGCGATTTCGGCGGCGGTATCCACAAGTCCTTCGATGGACATGTAAACCGTGCCGAGTTGACTGATGCCGCTGGGCATCGCTCCTTCGGGTGTGAAATCGCGATCGATCTGGATCGTTCCGGCACCGAGCAGCGACGAAACCGAAGCGATATCATCGCAAAGCAGCTTGCCGATACGTTCCTGCGCCGGCCGAATGTAGAAATTCGCCTGCTGTTTCGGCGTCAGGTTATAATCGGTTCGCAACGTGCGGCCAACGCGAATGAGGTCATGCTTAGCCTCCACATATTCCACGGTGCCGCGCTGTATTCCCCATGCGCTCAAATCGTCGTATGACAGAGCCTTCGGCCATGGAGCCGTTTGGATGGACTCGCTGGCGATGTTATATCCCATGCCGTGCCACAGTTCTTCGGTGATGAACGGAATAAATGGATGCAACAAGCGGATGGCGCTTGAAAACACATAGTGCATCACCTGCTCGACTTCCCGTTTACGCTGCGCGTCGTCGCCACGGAACACACTCTTGGAATATTCAACGTACCAGTCGCAGTAGTGATGCCACATAAAGTCATACATCGCCAGCGCGGCATCGTTGAACCGATGGCGTTCCAAACTGTCTTCGGTATTGCGAATCGCTTCACCCAGTTTGGCGAGAAGGTGCTGATCGTCGGGGCTGAGCTTCATCGCACGGAAGTCGACTTTGTCGGGATCGATCGGCGCGCCGGTGGCGTTCATTTGCATAAAGCGCGCGGCGTTCCATATCTTGGTGCAGAAGTTGCGGCCCAGCTCAAACTTCTCGTCGTTGACATACACATCCTGTCCGGTCGCCGTCAGCATCATCAGACTGAAACGCAGTGCATCAGCGCTGTATTTTTCGATAATATTGAGCGGATCGATCGAGTTACCGAGACTCTTACTCATCTTGCGGCCTTGATCATCGCGCACGGTTCCGTGGAAATAGACCGTATCAAACGGAATCTCATCCATGAACTCGAGACCGGCCATAATCATCCGAGCCACCCAGAAAAAAAGAATTTCCGGCGCGGTCGCAATCGTGTTCGTCGGATAAAACTGTTTCAGGTCGGCGGTCTTCTCCGGCCAACCGAAAACACTGAACGGCCAGAGCCACGACGAAAACCATGTGTCGAGAACGTCTTCGTCCTGCCGGATATCCCGCACACCGCAAACCGGACAGTCGTGCGGAACTTCGCGGGACGCCCATTCATAGCCGCAGGCATCACAGTAGAAAACCGGAATACGATGGCCCCACCAAATTTGACGCGAGATGCACCAGTCGCGGATATTTTCCATCCAGTCGAGATACACTTTGTTCCAACGTTCGGGAACAAACTTGATGCGTCCGTCACGCACCGCTTCGATCGCCGGCTTGGCCAGCGGTTGCATTTTAACAAACCACTGCGGCGACAGGCGCGGCTCGACGACCGTGGAGCAACGGTAACAGTGGCCGACGGCGTGCATGTGCTTGTCGATTTTTTCAATCAGTCCGCCATGCTTCAGGTCTTCAACCAGCTTCTTGCGACATTCAAAACGATCCATTCCGGCATAAGGTCCCGCGGCTTCATTCATCACGCCGTGATCGTCCATCACATTGATCGGAGAAAACTTATGGCGCAGGCCGATCTCAAAGTCATTCGGATCATGCGCCGGAGTCACCTTAACGCAACCGGTTCCGAAGTTTGGATCGACAAATTCATCGGCAACCACCGGAATTTCTCTTCCAATGATTGGAAGAATCAGCGTCTTGCCAACCAAATCGCTGTACCGTTTATCGCGCGGGCTGACGGCGACGGCGACATCGCCGAGCATCGTTTCCGGACGGGTGGTGGCGACCACGATTTTCCGCTTCTCGTCTTTAACGGCGTAGCGGATGTAATAAAGCGCGCCTTCGGTTTCAACATGTTCGCTCTCTTCGTCGGAAAGCGCCGTGGTACAGCGCGGACACCAGTTGATGATGCGGTTTCCGCGATAGATCAGCTTTTTGTCGTAAAGGCGGCAGAAAACTTCGACGACTGCTTTGCTCAACCCTTCATCCATCGTGAAGCGCTCGCGATCCCAATCGCACGACGAACCGAGCTTCTTGAGCTGTCCGACGATTGTATTGCCGTACTCTTCTTTCCACGCCCAGACTTCCTTCAGAAATTCATCGCGCGAAAGGTCGTGGCGGCTTTTGCCTTCCTTAGCCAATTTGCGCTCAACCACATTCTGCGTCGCAATACCGGCGTGGTCGGTTCCCGGAACCCATAGCGCGTTCTTGCCCTGCATGCGTTTCTGACGAATCAAAACGTCCTGAATGGTGTTATTCAGCGCATGCCCCATGTGTAGAATGCCAGTCACGTTCGGCGGCGGAATCACAATTGTCCAAGGCTCTTTCGTCTCGTCCGGTACAGCATGAAAGGCTTTCTCCTCCATCCATTTCGCATACCACTTCGCCTCAACCCCGGCGGGCTCGTAATTTTTCGGCAGTTCGCTCATAAAAAAGCCCCAATTCATTCCTCGCAGAGGCGCAAAGGCCGCAGAGAGTTAGTTAGAAAATCCATTAACAATTCGTTTTATCCCGTTTTTAAGCAAAGGCACGTTAAAATTAATCAGAAGACCTAGCTGTAAATTCTTCAACTTTAAATAGGTTCCCAGTTGTTTAGAGAACAGATCTTTCATAGTTTCAACAGACTTAACCTCGACGATCACAGCCCCTTGAACCAACAAATCAATCCGATATCCATCTTCCTCAACAATCTCACCTCTGAATTTAACAGGAAGACACAACTCCTCCTCAACCTGATAACCCATGTCGCGCAAAACTTTTGCAAGACACTTCCGATACACCGACTCCAGCAGTCCCGGCCCAAGTTCTTTATGAACCTCTATTGCCGCCTGAATAATATCATGCGATATGGTATTTAAGTCCTTCATTCCTCTGCGCTCTCTGCATCTCTGCGAGGAACCCTCTTATTTCCGCACCTTCTCCTCTTCGAGGAACAACTTGTATTCCACGCTGTCGACCAGCGCTTCCCATGACGCTTCGATGATGTTTTCCGAAACCCCGACTGTGCCCCAAGTTTTCTCGCCGTCGCTCGATTCAATCAACACACGGGTTTTGGCCGCAGTCGCTTCTTCGGGGTCCAGAATGCGCACCGAGTAATCGATCAGCGCGACATCGGCGATCACGGGATAAAATTTAACCAGCGCATCGCGTAACGCATGGTTGAGCGCATCGACAGGGCCATCGCCCGTTCCATCGGCCGACACGCTCTGTCCCTCAACACTCAGCTTGACGTTCGCCTCGGAATGACAGCCTGGGCCCTTGCCCCGCTTATCAACCGTAACGCTAAAGCTCTTGAGTTCAAAAAATGACTGGTGCTTTTTCAGCACCTTCTTGATCAGCATCTGGAACGAGGCATCGGCCGATTCATATTCGTAGCCGTCTTTCTCCATCTGCTCGAGTTGTTTCAGAACCTCGCGTACTTCAGGCGATTTACGGTCGAGATCCAGCCCCATTTCGATCGCCTTCAAAAACACGTTGCTGGCGCCCGACAACTCGGAAATCAGAATGCGGCGGCTGTTTCCAACCGACTCCGGAGCGATATGCTCGAAACTTCGCGACACCTTGCGCACACCGTCCACATGCATTCCGGCCTTGTGAGCGAACGCGCTATCACCGACAAAAGCCTGCTTGGTGTAGGCTCGTATATTGGCCTGTTCATAAACAAACTGTGAAAGCGCACGAAGCTGCTTCAGATTTCCCGCCTTCGTCAGACAGGAATACCCCAGCTTCAACATCAGATTGGGAATAACTGAACTCAGATTGCAATTACCGACCCGTTCACCGATGCCGTTGATCGTGCCTTGCACATGCACCGCACCAATGTCCACAGCCGCCAGCGCGTTAGCCACGCCCAGCTCGCCGTCGTTATGCGTATGGATGCCGACCGGCGTACGGAACGCCTTAAGCACGGCAGAAGTGATTTCCGCCACCTCGTGCGGAAGCGCGCCGCCGTTCGTTTCGCAAAGGACAAGACAGTCCGCCCCGGCGTCCGCCGCGGCTTTGAGCGCCGACATCGCGTATTCCGGGCTGTCTTTGTAGCCGTCGAAAAAATGCTCGGCATCGTAGATCACCTCTTTGCCGTGCTCCTTCAAAAACCGGACGCTGTCAGAGATCATCGCCAGATTTTCCTCCGGCGTCGTCTGAAGAACTTCCGTCACATGCAACAGCCAGCTCTTTCCAAAGATTGTGCAAACCGGCGTATCGGCTTCTAGCAGTGCGGCGAGGCCTTTATCCTCTTCCGGCTTAATGTTCGCACGCCGGGTCGAGCCAAAGGCGGCAACCTTGGCATTCTTAAGGGTTTCCTTCTTAATCAGGCGGAAAAACTCCATATCTTTGGGATTCGATGCGGCGAAACCGCCTTCAATGTAGGCAATACCGAACTCATCAAGACGTTTAGCAACCTGCACCTTGGCAATCGCGGAAAATGACACGCCCTCCGCCTGTGCTCCATCGCGCAGTGTCGTGTCATAAATGGCTATCTTTTTCGTACTCATGGTTTTCCCTCTAGGAAGTGGAGAAAGATATACGACACCCCCGCAGATTTAAAGCCTTCACCGGCCCTTTTTTCGGGGAAATTGAACCGCCAAGACGCCAAGATCGCCGGGGTTTCCAAACCTTGTAAATTTGGCGCCCTTTGCGTCTTGGCGGGTTGAATTTTCCAATATCAGGAAACTCTCTGCAACTCTGCGGCTCTGCGAGAAATCTCAAATCCCGAAAAAGGTTTTGCCGAGAGCACGGAGAGCTTTTTCGCGGTCGGTGTCTTTGACCGCGAACATGATGCTTATTTCGGACGCGCCCTGATTGATCATTTCGATATTCACACCAGCCATAGCCATCGCCTGCGTCGCTTTAGCAGCCAGACCCGGCGTGTAATGCATCCCCTCGCCGACCACCATGATAAGCGCCAGTCCATGATCAACCAATACTGCGTCAGGTTTCAGTTCGGCTTTGATGCGGGCGACAA
>JADYZA010000101.1 GCA_020853375.1 Verrucomicrobiota bacterium
CCTGCAAACTCGGGCTCAAACCGGTAAAGGCTGGAGCCTCTGGGAGCAGAAGCGCTATGAGGAATCCGCTGTCGCGTTCGAGAACTCCACGCTTATGTGTGTCCAGCCCGACAGTTGCGTAACGGCGTTCATCAAGGCGGGTGATGCGCGGCTGGCCGCTTCGCAGTTTGAAAAGGCCCGCGAAAATTACCGCCGCGTTGTGGAAAAATATCCGGCTCATCCGCTCGCCGCCCAAGCCATGTATCAGTGCGGCGCCGCAAGCCTGCTCGCCGCGCAGCCCGAAGCCGCACGAACCTATTTTACCAAAACAGAAAAAGATTTTCCTGAAAGTGCATTCGCTCAGCAGGCCGCGCTACAGCAGGCCGAGCTACTCAAGCGCGAGCAGAAATGGAGTCCTGCGCTGGAACAGTATCGCCGTATCGCCACGCAGTATACCAACACCGCCGCACAGGCATCAGCCCTGCATCAGCAGGGACTGATTCTCTACCGTCTCGGCAAGTGGGATGCGGCGCTGGAAAACTTCCGGATTGTCGGCGAAAAATATCCGGACGCGCCAGAAGCGCCGCAGGCCCTTTACATGCGCGGGTTCTGCCGTTACATGCAGGGCGGCACCGAAGACGCGCTGACTCTCTGCCAGAGCTTCATCGAAAAATATCCCGACTCGACCTGGACGCCCGATGTGCTTTTCTGGCTTGGTGAGCATTATTATAATTGCGGCAGTTATGCGCAGGCGAAAACCACCTTCCTTGATATCGCCGCGCGTTTTCCGAAGCATGAATTGACCGATGAAGCGCTTTTCTGGGCAGGGAACTCGCTGGTCAAACAAGATAGTTTTCTCGAAGCCTTCACCGTCTACAGCCGTCTCGCCAAAGAAGTTCCCGGAAGTTCTCTGATGCTGAAAACCCGCTTCGCACAGGGCGAAATGCTCACCGAACTCGGCGAATTTTCCCGCGCCATTCTGGCCTACGAAGAAGTCATCAAAACCGCGCCGGACGATCCGCTGGCCGACCGCGCCCGCGGACGTCTCGCCGACTGCCTTTTTACGCTCGGCACCGTTGAGGCCGCTCGTTATCAGGAAGCGCTTAGCGCCTATCAGTCGCTTTATAAGCGGCCCGCCGCTCCGTTCGCGCTCCGTTTGCAGGCGCTTTATAAAATTTCCCGCTGCGAGGCCAAGATCGGCTTGAAGGAAAAAGCCTTCGCGCACTGCGTCGAAGTCGTTTACAGCGTGACCGGACAGACAGAAGCTCTTTCCCCCGAAGCCGCGCCGTGGTTCACGCGCGCCGCTTTCGATGCCGCCGCGTATCAGGAACAGCAGCAACAGTGGAAAGAGGCGGTTAATA
Organism: Verrucomicrobiota bacterium; assembly: GCA_020853375.1. Taxonomy (GTDB): domain Bacteria; phylum Verrucomicrobiota; class Kiritimatiellia; order Kiritimatiellales; family Tichowtungiaceae; genus Tichowtungia. The sequence continues at coordinate 1,341 of JADYZA010000101.1, forward strand.
TTTACAGCCGGATTATTCAGGCCGGCGTGCCCGCCAAAGGCGAAGCACAAAAACGAATTGAGAAAATAGAACGCGAACATGCGTCGGCATTTTAAGGAAAAGGAGCGGTTATGATTGGATGGATGAACAGCGGCGGCGCCATGATGTGGCTTATTCTGGTATGCGGGTTTATTGCTCTGGCGGTTTTTCTGGAGCGCCTTTTTCATTTGCACCGCGCCCAGATCAAAATTGATGACTTCCTCAACGGAATCATCATCAACCTTTCACGGGGTAACGATCTTGAGGCTGTCAGTATTTGTGACCAAACGCCCGGCCCCGCGGCCCATCTCGTCCGCACCGCGTTGCTCCATCGCGACGATTCAAAAGACGAGATGATTAAAGCAATACAGCAGGCGGGAATCCGCGAGATTCCGCGTCTGGAGCGCCATACAAATCTTCTCATTACTCTTGCGCAGATTCTTCCAATGCTTGGACTGCTCGGCACCGTGCTCGGATTGCTCAACATCCTCGCCGCCATTCAGTCCGGATCTCCATTGGCGGAAATCGGCACACTGACCGGCGGACTCTGGAAAGCGTTGCTCACGACATCCGCCGGACTCATCACCGGCATTCCAGCCTATGCGGGCTACCATTTTCTTATCAGCCGCATCGAATCCATCGCGCTCGACATGGAACAAACCGCCGGAGAAATCATTTATTTTCTGACTCATCCTTCTTCCGGAGCGCGCAATGAAACATAACGACTGCGGAACTGCACTCTATCTGCACCGAACCTTCGTTCCGCGCAGACCGACGGGACTCGGGGTTCTCGCCGGAACCGTTTTTCTTAATGCGGCGCTTTTGTTCAGCGCGTTCGTGCTGGTCACTTCGCACTTTGTCCTTAAACCGGGAATATCCCTTGATCTGCCCGTCGCCTCACAGACTCAGGGCATCCAGTTCAACGACATGGTGCTGAGCATTTCCCGCGAAGGGCTTTTCTTTTTCAACGACGAACAGGTGCAGATCGCGCGGCTGGAAAACGTTCTGCGCGCAGCCATCGTGGAACGCCCCGGCACCGCGCTCATCCTTGAAGCGGCCTCCGCCACGCCTCAATCAACCGCCGCCACAGTCTACGATGCGGCCGCGCGCGCAGGATTCCGGCAGATATTTATAGCCACCCGTAGCGCCGTCCCGGCGGTTTCCGGAACAGCCTCCACCCCCGCGCCGTGAAAAACCGCATCCAGATTACTCCCGCCCTCACCGTCGCGCTCCTTTGCGCCGCCGGGTGGTTTACTGTCTGGCTGTTCGCGTTCCGACCCGTAGCGCTGCATCCTGTCATTCAGTCGGCACGTCCCAAAGTGACCCATCTGGTTGCGGACGATCAGACGTGGAGCAGATTAAGAAGGCCCACTCTCTTCGCTCTGCCGTCTGCTGACGGATTCAGCGGGCAGTTTTCAGAAAATCGGATTGAGCTGCCCTTGACACTCGAAAAGCCATCGAACCCGGTTCAGTATCTGCCTCGCAAAAACACCCCAGGAACTGGTGTTGATCGGGATATTCTGATGGAAAAAAACACTGCGAAGCAAACAACCCTACCCATACCGGGCGCCGTACTGCGGACGGACTCTCAGGCGGAACCCCAGACTCAACTGTTCCTGTCTCCCGAACTAAAAGTCCGCGCCGGAGAATTTCCTCCGCTCAATATCCCGTCAGCCAAGCTGCCTGAAACCGTCCGAGTGAATCTGACCGTCCGCATGGATGGAACAGTCGAATCAGCTTTTTTCGAAACGCCGATCACCAACACCGCGTTACTCAGCGCCATTCGGCTATTGCCCTTCAAGCCAGCAAAAGAAAAATCCGAAGGATGGATTGATATCCGCTTCCCGCAGGAGAGGAAATAAC
>JADYZA010000102.1 GCA_020853375.1 Verrucomicrobiota bacterium
GTGATTGCCGATAAGAAGAATGTTGATTACAAAACCCTGCCTGGGTTTCCCCAGAGCCGGGTGGTTGAGGATAACGATCCCATCCTGAAATATTTCACATGGTACTGGAAGCACGGCGATGGATGGGTGGACATCAACGACCTGATTCATAAGGAGATGAAGGCCGATAAAAAAGACAAGTTCTCCACATGGTTCGATCCCGCGTTGCGGTTAGCTCCAACGTACGGTTCCGGCGGGAATTTGGATATGATCGGAAACTGGGCCTACACCTACCCCGACCCAATCCGAGTGGGCATGAACGCAGATGAATTGATCAATATGGCTGGCGGCTACGACCGGAAACAAAAAGTTTTCCAGATGATTCAGATGATCTGGTACAAGAGCCAAACGGCCCCGACCGCGAAGAAAAAAGATGCCGTGGAGGATACCTCCGATCCGTTTGTCGCCGACCATATTCCGGACTCCATGTTCCCCACCCCTTCCCCGGCGCACATCAAGGAAGCCTTCTGGGCTAACATCTCCCGTCCGGTGGATATGATTGGCTTCCACGGTCTTGGTTGTCTGGTGCCCGGCGAACCGGGCGCATACATCTACACTCACCCCGACACCGCGACAACCCTTGCCAAACTCAACAAGGAAATCACCAAACCCTACGGCCCGATGCTCAAAAAACTGCCGAACATGCGAGCGGATGTCGCCTTTTTGGAAAGCTTTACCACGCAGGTATTCACCGGCAAAGGCGCATACGGCTGGGCAAATGGCGATGTCGGCGCCTGGTGGCACGCCTGCACATACGCCGGACTTCAGATGGATGTTATCTACGAAGAGGCGATCAAGGTAAAGGGACTCGGCCAGTACAAGGTTCTTGTGCTGCCGGAATGCGAAGTGCTGTCGAAGAGCACATTCGATAAGATCGTCGAATTTCAAAAGAATGGCGGCATCATCATAGCCGACAAACTCCTCGTTCCAGGCATTAAGCCGGACATCCTCATCCCAGAAGTGAATCCGGTTCTGAAGGACGGAAAAAAATACAAAACGGACAATTTGGCCGTGGCAGATGAGATCATGAAAAATCTCCGTCAGAAATATAAACCCTTCGCCGAAAGTTCGAACAAGGAAGTCGTTCTGCATGCGCGACAGAACAACGACGATCAGTACATTTTCGCCATCAACGATATGCGCGAGTTCGGCGACTACGTCGGGTCCTACGGGATGGTGATGGAAAACGGAATTCCGGCAAAAACCGATATCAAGGTGAAGAGAACCGGTGTCAAAGTGATTGACCTGCTTACAGGCAAAGAAGTTCCGGCTCAGGCCGACGGTCAATACACGAAATTCTCCGTAGCACTGGAACCCTCCGATGGAAAAATCTTCCTGCTGACGAAAAATCTCGCCGAAGGAATTACCGTCAAAGCGCCTGAAAGCGTTAAACGGGGCGGACAAATAAATCTAGAAATCGCCGTGAACGGTGCCGACGGAAAACCAATGGCTTCATTGGTTCCATTGCAGGTGGAAATTGCTGATCCTGGATTCCGGACAGCCGAAGCCACGGGCTATTACGCCGCCGTCAACGGAAAAGCTGCAATCCCGTTCGATGTCGCAACGAATGATCGAGTCGGCGTCTGGAAAATCACCGTCACTGAACTCGTGACTGGCGTTAAAACCGTCGAATACTTCACGGTTAAGTAAAATCGGATGCGGCGAAAAAGTCGGCTGTTAGGCCGACTTTTTCTTTGCGTCACTCAGCTCGATCGGATGGGCGCGACCTTCGACAACGTCTTTGGTGATGCGGCAATTTGTGATGTCGCTACGCTGCGGAACTTCATACATGACGTCGAGCATCAGATGCTCAAGGATGGCGCGCAGTCCACGGGCGCCGGTTTTCCGCTTAAGGGCCATCTTCGCCAGTGAGCGCAAAGCGTCTTTGTCAAATTCCAGCTCAACCGCATCCATGGCGAGCAGCTTTTTGTACTGCTTGATCATGGAGTTTTTTGGCTGGGTCAAAATGTGAACAAGATCGTCTTCGGAAAGTTCCTGAAGTTGGACAACCAGCGGCAGACGACCGATGAATTCCGGAATTAGACCAAACTTGAGCAGGTCTTCCGGCTCAACATTCATGGTTTCGGGTTTCCAATCTTCGGAAACAGCTTCGTTAGTCGCGCCGAAACCGAGCACCTTTTTATCGGTACGGCGTTTAATGATGTCCTCGAGGCCAACGAATGCGCCCCCGCATATGAAAAGAATGTTGCTGGTGTTGAGTTTGATGTACTCCTCCTGCGGGTGTTTACGTCCGCCCTTCGGAGGAATGCTGGCGATGGTGCCTTCGATGATTTTCAGCAAGGCCTGCTGAACGCCTTCGCCGGAAACATCGCGGGTGATCGACACGTTATCGGTTTTGCGGGAAATTTTGTCGATCTCGTCAATGTACACAATGCCGCGCTCAGCGCGCTTAACATCGTGATTGGCGTTCTGCAACAGCGCCAGCAAGATGCTTTCAACGTCTTCGCCGACATAGCCGGCTTCAGTGACCGTGGTGGCGTCGGTGATTGCATACGGCACATCGAGAATCCGTGCCAGCGTTTTGGCCAGCAGGGTTTTTCCGGAACCGGTTGGACCGACGAGCAGGACGTTGCTCTTTTCGAGCTCCACGCCGTCCTCTTTCGAGGACGTGTCGGTCATGCGCTTGTAGTGATTGTGAACCGCGACCGAAAGAACCTTTTTAGCGTGTTCCTGCCCGATGACATATTCATCCAGCCGCGCTTTAATTTCATGCGGCTTCAGCACGTTGACGGCCACGGATTCTGCGCCTTTCCCGCGCTCTCCCTGCTGGGAAATCATGGTATCGCAGAGTTCGACGCATTCTTCGCAGATGAAGATGCCGTCCGGCCCGGCAATCAGGTGGCGGGCGTCTTTTTCGAGTTTGCCGCAAAAGGAGCAGGCGGGCTTTGAAGGCCGCTTGGTGTTATTCATAAAATCAGATTCCAGTTACAGCTTCTTCGTGACGACTTCGTCGACGAGACCGTATTTGACGGCTTCTTCGGCGGACATGAAAAAGTCACGATCGGTATCTTTTTCAATCGTCTTCATCGGTTTGCCGGTGTGGTCGGCCAGAATTTCGTTCAGCCGCTTTTTCATGCGGAGAATTTCCTTGGTCTGGATCTCGATATCCGTGGCCTGCCCTTGGGAGCCGCCGAGCGGCTGATGAATCATGATCCGCGAGTTAGGCAGCGCGAAACGTTTGCCTTTAGTGCCCGCAGCCAGCAGAACCGCGCCCATGCTGGCGGCCTGTCCGACGCAATAGGTGGTGATCGGGCATTTCAGGAACTGCATCGTGTCATAAATCGCCAGGCCAGCGGTAACGACACCGCCGGGCGAGTTAATGTACATGCTGATGTCCTTCTCGGCATCTTCGCTCTGAAGAAACAGCAACTGGGCGATGATGAGATTGCTCACGTCATCGTTAATTTCCGTACCCAGGAAAATAATCCGTTCCTTGAGCAACCGGGAATAAATGTCGTACGACCGCTCGCCGCGGCCCGTCTGTTCAATCACCATTGGAATAAGCATTTGCGCCCTTTCTTTCATGGCCGTCTCCGGCTTTACTTGATTTTGGCTTTTTCGAGCAGGAATTCAATGGTCTTTCCGAAACGCAGCTGGTCGCCGACGGATTCCAAGTGGCCTTCTTTTTCCAGCTTCTTACGGAATTCGGTGGCATCCTGGCGTTGCGAAATCGCCATACGAACCACTTCGTCGGAAATTTCCTGGTCTTCCGCCTTGATGTTTTCGGCATCGGCGATGGCCATGACGATATAGCGCAGCTTGACCTGCTCTTCGGCTTTCACCTGAGCCTCTTTCATCATGTCTTCGGTCTGCGCCTTGATCTGCTCCTGGCTCATACCGCTCATCATGCGCTGGCGGGCCATATCATAGATCACGTTGCGGGTCTGCTCCTTCACGGCGCTTTCCGGCAGTTCAAGTTTGGTTTTTTCAATCAGGAATTCGCAGACCACATCCTGCTGGCGGGCTTTTTCTCTGTTCTTCGCCGACTCTTCAAGATGCCCGCGGATATTTTTGCGGAGTTCTTCCACCGACTCGACACGCAGCTGTTTCAAAAATTCCTCGTTGAGTTCCGGCAGCTTGGTTTCGCGCATACCGCTGACTTCGACTTTGAACTCCGCCTTCATACCAGCCAGTTCCTTAACGATAAAGCCATCGGGGAATTTGACGGTGACATCCTTTTTGTCGCCGATCTTCGAGCCGATCAGCGCCTTGCCCATGCCGGGAAGGAAGGATTCTTCGTCGCAGGTAATCCAGTAGCCGTTACCTTTTCCCATACCGCGCGCCTGCGGAACTTTTTCTTCCAGCGGCTGGCCGCCGATGGTGGATTCGTAGGAAACCTGCACCATGTCTTTTTCTTTAGCGGCGCGTCCGGCGACATCTTCATAGGTCGCATGCTGGCGGAGAATACTCTGAACAGTTTCATCGACCTGTTTTTCGGCAACGTCGGTCTTTTCGGCTTTGATCGAAATGCCTTCATATTTCGGAAGCTTGAATTCGGGCGGAACATCGACTGTCACTTCAAATTTAAGAGGCTTGCCCTCGATCAGTTCCGGCTCGCTGACATCAATGACAGAAACCACCTTCAACTTTTCCTGTGCGACGGCTTCATGGAAGAACTTCGGCACGAGACGATCCTTGAGGTCGGCGGCCATATCCTTGGCGAACTTCTTTTCCACCAGTGCTTTAGGCGCGTGTCCTTTACGAAAACCCGGCACAGCCACACCCTTGGCGTAATAGTTCAGCAATTCGGCGCGCTCGGCGGCAATGCTCTCCGCCGACACTTCGATTTTAATCGTCTGGCGGCAGGTTCCGGTATTTTTTACGGCAACTTTCATCTGAAATTCTCCTATTATTGAAAATCTAAAAGCGGCACAGCTTACGGCACCCCTCTGGTGAGGTCAATTTCCAAGGTTTGGAAGTTTTGAATGCCGCGATCAGGCTGGCGGAAGGGATGATTTTTCATCCTTCAAAGCCATTCTATCCTCGGGGGGGGGGGATAAACGCCAGCGGAATAATTGCTTCGATCCGCGTACCCTGCCCCGGCGCACTCTCAATATGCAAAGTTCCGCCGAGAGATTCGATCCGCTCACGCATCCCCATCAGACCGAACGAGGTCGGTTTTTCCGCCAACCCCATATCCATTCCGCATCCGTTGTCGAAAAAGGAGACCGTCAGAGATTCTTCATCGTCCACCAAGTGAATATCGACCTTCGAGGCGTGAGCATAGCGAGATACATTGGTGAGCGCTTCCTGCACGACTCGGAACACCGTGGTCTTAATCGCCTCTGAAAGGTTTCCGTCCGTCACATCAGCATGCATCTCGCATTCGATCCGGTTGCGCTTCTTCCAATCGTCGATCAGCCCTTCGAGCGCATCCTGCAAACTCAGATCGTCGAGCGCGCCGGGCCGCAGACGGCGGCAAAGCGAATGGACGCTCTGAATTCCTTCGCTTAGCAGTTTCTGCATATCCCGCATATTGCTACGGACTCCTTCGTGGCAGGAACATTCGCTATCCACCAATACCAGATCGATTTTTAGCGCAGTCAGAATCTGTCCAATATCGTCATGGAGCTCACGCGATATCCTCTTGCGGTCCTCTTCGCGCACCGTGTCCAAAGGCTGGACAAACTGGCGCTGGCGTTCGAGGCTCTCCTTCACAGCTTTCTCCGCCTGCTTATGGACGGTTATATCCATATACGTTCCGAGCACTCCGCAAACTTTTCCAGAGGCATCCCGCAAAGGCACCTTGCTGGTCAGCAGCGTGATGGTCTGCCCATCAGGCGTCGTCTGCGGTTCTTCGTTTAACAGCTTGGGAACTCCGCTCTGGATGACTAGACGGTCATCGGCACGATACAATTCCGCCTGAGGGCTCCAGCCCATCTGATAGTCGTCTTTCCCGACAATCTCCTGCGGGGTGTTAAATCCGGCATCGCGAGCGAACACCTGATTGCATCCCAGATAAACGAGATCCATGTCTTTCCAGAATACCCGGATTGGCATCGTGTTGAGAA
>JADYZA010000103.1 GCA_020853375.1 Verrucomicrobiota bacterium
ACAGCCGTCTGACCCTTGAAGTTGTGGCGGATGCGGTGCTGTGTAATCTCGATATGCCGGGTCTTGCGGAGCGGCTTTCCGAATTTCGGAAAATTCGGCCTGATGTTCCGTGGATCGCTTTTTCGCGCTGGGAAGTTCCGCTGGATGAGCAAACGAAAAAGTGTTTTTCCGCTTTTATTGATCGCCCGCTTCAGCCGGATCAGTTGTACGGCGCGCTGATGAAACTTGCGGGAGGTAAATAATGAAACGTTTTGCCTCCGCAGGGGACGATGACGTTTCCAAGGTTCGGATGGCTTACGTCTCGCGGATTGCTTTGCGGGCGGCCGGAATCATCATGGCCGCACTCGGTTTCGTGGCGTTGCTGGGGTGGGCGTTTAAATTGCCGCTGTTTGCCAGCTTTGGAATCGGCCTGATTCCGATGGCGCCCATTACGGCGATTTCATTTTTATTGTATGGAATCGCCATCGGCTGTCGCGCCGAGCCGCCTGAAAGCCGCCGGATTCATAAGTTTGGCGCGGCACTTGTTGGCGTGGCAACGGGGGTTGCGTTTTTTATATTTGTTCAGGGTTTTTTCAATGTCCATTGGTCAGGAGAACGCCTTGGCCTTAACCTTGCCGGAACCGGTGTCCCAGCGTCTTCCGGACATATGTCTCCGGTGACGTCTGTTTATTTCCTACTCGCCGGAATCTCATTTGCAGCCTCGTTCTCGCCGCTCAGGCTCCGGTCGGGGCGGGCGGCGTTTGCGTTTATCGCCACCGGAATGTTGCTGACGGCCAGTTTCGTTTTTCTGATGGCGTATGCGTTCGGCACGCCGCTTCTTTATGGCGGTAGGTTTATTCCGCCCGCGCTCAACACCGTTTTGGCCTTCGTCACGCTGGGCGTGGCGCTTTTGATTCTGGCGGGCCGATCCGCCAGTCTGTTTGACGGATCGCCGACAACCGGCGCCAAGACGGCATTTCATTATGTCCTGATATTCTTCCTTCTGGTGGCAGTTATTTTAACCACCAGCTACAGCTATTACCGGAGTTATGAAAAAAATTACCGCATTCAGGCCGGACATAAGCTTCTGGCTATTAACGATCTGAAGGTCAATGAGCTGATTCGCTGGCGCAAAGAGAGGCTGGAAGATGGGTCTACTTTTTTCAATAACAGTGTGTTTTCGGCGTTGGTGCGCCGATTGTTCGAACAGCCCAAGGATCAGGATGCCGAATACCAGGTTATCGAGTGGCTAAAGAAATATTGGGAACTGGATGAATACGATCAGATTCGTTTATTAACCCCCGATGGCGTCACACATCTTTCTTTGCCAGCCGACGCGCCTCCCGCTACCGTTTACATTGAGCAGGGCGTATCCGATGTTTTGAAGTCAGGTCGGGTTGCCATCACCGACTTCTACCGCCATGATAAAACTCGGCGCATCTACCTATCCGTCCTGATTCCAATTTTTGAGGCATCTGACACCCACACTCCGCTGGGAGTGCTCGCCTTAAGGATTGACCCGTCCACTTACCTTTACCCGGTCATCCAGCACTGGCCTGTGCCTAGTGCGACGGCGGAGACTCTGCTTGTCCGCAGGGATGGGAACGAAGCCGTTTTCTTGAACGAACTCCGATTTCAATCTAACACGGCTCTTTCTCTGCGCTATCCGCTGTCAGAAACAAATCTCCCGGCAGTTAAAGCCGTGCTGGGGCAGGCAGGAATTATTGAGGGGCGAGACTATCGGGGAAAACCTGTGTTCGCCGCCGTGAGCGCTATCCCGGGTTCGCCGTGGTTTATGGTTGCACGTCAGGATAAGTCCGAAGTGTTCGCGCCCTTGTGGTCACGGCTTTGGCAGGTGACTGGCATGATTGGAGTTTTGCTGTTCGGCGCGACCGGCCTGATCGGAATTATCTGGCGGCAGCAGCGCGTTGTTTTTTATCGGGAACGGGCGCAGTCGGCGGATGCGTTACGGAAAACCAATGATTATCTCGAAAACCTGATCAACTATGCCAACGCTCCGATCATCGTCTGGGATCCCCAAATGCGCATTACGCGCTTCAACCACGTCTTTGAAAAACTGAGCGGCCGCCTTGAAAGCGAAATGCTGGGGCAGTCGCTGGAAACTCTCGTCCCACCTAGGCAGGCGGAAGAAACGATGGCGCTTATTTCTAAAACGCTATCCGGTGAACGGTGGGAAGAGGTTGAGATTCCAATTCTTAACGCTTCCGGACTTGTCCGCACGGTGCTTTGGAATTCGGCCACGCTGTTTGCTCCGAACGGAAAAACCCCGATTGCGACCATTGCTCAGGGGCACGACATCACCATGCGTAAGGAGTCCGAACAGCATTTGGCCGAAGCGGCGGAGCAGTTGCGGGTTTCCAACCGCGATCTGGAACAGTTCGCCTACATTGCTTCTCACGACCTGCAGGAGCCGTTGCGCATGGTGGCCAATTATATGCAGCTCCTTGAAAGGCGATACTCCGCCAAGCTTGATCAGGATGCCAGGGACTTTATCGGCTATGCGGTGGATGGCGCGGTGCGCATGCAGCAGTTGATCGATTCCCTGCTGGAATATTCCCGACTCCAGTCCCGGAAAAAACCGTTTGAGCCGGTTGATCTCAATATGGTTTTGGAACGGGTTGTTCGCGATCTGGAAGGGCGGATTCTCGAAACCGGTACGAAAGTGACCGCCGATCCGCTTCCGCAGGTTGTTGGCGATGCGGTTCAGCTCGGACAGGTTTTACAGAACTTCATCAGCAACGCGCTCAAGTTCAGAGGAGAAGCGCCGCCTGAAATCCATATCGCCGCCGAAGAGCTTTCCAACCATTGGAAAGTCACTGTTCGTGACAACGGCATCGGCATCGCACCCGAACATCAGGAGCGGATTTTTAAAATTTTCCAACGTTTGCACAGCCGCGCGGAATATCCCGGAACCGGAATCGGTCTGGCAATTTGCAGACGAATTATTGAGAGACATGGCGGTGAAACCGGCGTAGAATCCGAATCCAGAAAGGGAAGCGTTTTCTGGTTCACCCTTCCCAAAAAAGGAACGAGGTAGTTATGGCTGTATTCCGTGCAATTGAAATTCTGCTGGTTGAAGACAATCCGGGCGATGTCCGTCTCACAAAGGAAGCTCTGAAGGAAAATAAAATCCGTAACAACCTGCATGTGGCCAAGGACGGCGTGGAAGCCATGTGTTTTCTCCGGCGGATGGCGGAATATAAAGATGCTCCTCGGCCCGACCTGATTCTACTCGATCTGAACCTGCCAAAAAAAGACGGCCGCGAAGTGCTGACGGAAATCAAAACCGACGAGAAACTTCGCGCTATTCCTGTGGTGATTCTCACCACATCAGATGCCGAAGACGACGTGGCCAAAGCGTATCAGATGTACGCCAACTGCTACATTCGTAAGCCGATTGATCTCAACCGCTTTATCGAGGTAGTTAAAGTCATCGAGAACTTCTGGCTCTCCATCGTCGAGCTTCCGCCTAACAGCAATGGGTAGCGCGGCGGTTCATTCATTCTTCCAGACATTGGAAAACAGGATCGCATCGGCTTCCGGCGGACCCCACGAGCCGGGGTCGTAGGAGAACGGTTCGCCGCTTGCGGCGGCACCGGCGAGGATCGGATCAATCACTGCCCATTCAGCCTCAACTTCGTCGGAGCGGGTGAAGAGGGTTGAATCTCCACGCAGCGCATCGAGTAACAGCCGTTCGTAGGCTTCCGGAAGCACCCGGTTCCATTTTCCGGAATAGGAAAAATCCATACGCACGCTTTCGACCACCATTTGCATACTCGGGCGTTTGGCGGAGACTTGCAGGAAAATGCCTTCGTCCGGCTGAATCCGGAAGATCAGCGTGTTGGGCTTTACGCCCGTTACGTCGCATACATCGCCCTGACAGGCGACATGCTGGAAAAGAGCCAACGGCGGTGTTTTAAACTGAATGGCGATTTCTGTGGTTTTTTTCGCCAGCCTTTTTCCGGTGCGCAGATAAATCGGAACGCCCGCCCAGCGCCAGTTGTTGATTTCCATCCGTAGCGCGGCGAAGGTCGCGGTTTTTGATTGCGGGTCCACTCGCTTTTCCGCGCGGAAGGCTTTGGTGCCGTCGCCGTCGCCGTACTGCCCGAAACAGGCCGCCGGATGATGTTCCGCAGTTTCCGCGAGCCGTAAAGCGCGCAGGATTTTCACCTTCTCGTTGCGGACGGAACTCGCCTCCAGTCCGTCCGGCGGTTCCATGGTTACCAGACAGAGAAGCTGGAAGAGATGGTTGACCACCATATCGCGCAGAACGCCGGTCTGGTCATAAAACGCGCCGCGTTCGCCTTCCATGCCGACGGTTTCGGCGGCGGTGATTTGAATGTGATCGACATAGGTGCGGTTGAAGACCGGCTCGAAAAGGGTGTTGGCGAAGCGGAACGAAAGGATGTTCTGCACGGTTTCTTTTCCGAGGTAGTGATCGATGCGGTAAATCTGCGTTTCATCGAGATGGTCGAGCAGAACGCCGTTCAGATTTTTCGCGCTGGGCAGATCGCGCCCGAACGGCTTTTCAACCACAACCCTCGTCCAGACTTTGGAATGCGGCGCGGTGATCAGTCCGGCGCGGCTCAAGCTGTCTACCGTGCGGCCGATCAGGTCGGGCGCGATCGAGAGGTAAAACAGCCGGTTGGCGGGCAGATCGCCGGTTTCAAATCGGGCTTGTAGTCCGGCGTAGGCCGCCGCGTCTGAGAGATCGCCGCAGTGATAGCTCAGGTGGGAGCAGAACGCCTTAATCAAGGGTTCGTCCACCGCGGTGCGACTGTGGTTCCGCAACGCGTCTTCGACCAGAGCGCAGAAGCTGTGGCTGTCATAATCGCGGCGAGCGAAGCCGACGATGGCGAACTTTTCCGGCAAAGCGCTTTCGGCGAAGAGGGTGTAGAGTGCCGGAAGCAGTTTGCGCCGGGTCAGGTCGCCCGACGCACCGAAAATCACAAATGTCACTGGATCGGCAATACGCACTTCAAGCATTGGATGTCCTTCGGTTTGAGCTGGCTCGAGTATGAAGACATTTTCCGTTTCTTCAAGATTCCCGTACGGTGTATTGCGAGCGGTTGAATCCATGGAACCTGCCTATTCCCGGCTTGCGGGTGGACGGCTTTGTCGGTACCGTTCGAATCCAATCTATGAAAATCCTCACCAAATATCTGCTGAAGAGTCTGCTCTTCCCCCTGATCTATTGCCTGCTTGGATTCAGCCTGCTTTTCATCATCAACGATCTGTTTGATAACTTCAGCGAGTTTTTGGAAGGCGGCACCCGTCCGCTGGAAATTCTCTACTATTACAGCCAGGTTTTGCCGCCGATCACGGTGATCATTCTGCCGGCCTGTCTTTTGCTAGCCATGCTCTACAGCCTGTCGAATCTTACCCGCCACAGCGAAATCATCGCTATGCGCGCCGGTGGCGTTGGCATCTACCGCATCGTTATGCCATTCATCGGAATCGGACTTGCCGCCACGCTGTTTTCCGCGCTGATTAATGAAAAAGTGGCACCGGACGCCGCCTGGCGCGCCGAAAAATTCCGCGAATATCAAAAGGCCGGACGCAACAACGATATTTTCTTTGTCCGCAATCTGGCGCTCAAAAACCTCACGCATGTCTGGATGGCGCAGCGGCTCGATACGCGGGACTATTCCATGTACAACGTCGAGCTGGTCGAACAGCGGCCCAACGGAACCGACGCGGTGAAATACCATGCCGAAAAAGCGCTCTGGCTCGATGGCCGCTGGTGGTTTATGGACGTTGCCGTTCAGGCCTATAAAGAAAACGGCGACCTTTCCGGGCCTCCGGAAATGATTCTCCAGAAAGAAATGCGCGATCTGCGCGAAACCCCGCGGACGTTTATGGCGGAGATCAAAGACCAGCAGTATCTTTCCGCGAGCGAAATGCGGCATTATCTGCGCGCCAAAAAAGACATTTCCGCCGGAAACCGCGCCCGTCTGCTGGTGGACTTTCACAGTCGTCTGGCCGCGCCATTCACCTGTCTGATCGTCACGCTCATCGGCGTGCCGATCGGCGCGCACACCGGACGGCGCGGCGCATTTGCTGGCATCATGGTCGCCATGAGTCTCTTCTTCGGCTTTTATATTCTGCAACTCACCGGCCAGGCGCTAGGTAAACAGGAACTCATTCCTGCCTTTCTCGGCGGCTGGCTGCCCGTCATCGTTTTCGGCGCGATCAGCCCTTGGTTTATTCACCGGATGCGCTGAAATGACCGAACGCACCGATAAACCGCTTGTGGATGTTCAGGGACTTCAAATCCACTTCGGCTCCGTTTCAAATCCGGTTCGCGCGGTAGACGGCGTGGACTTTCAGATTTTTTCCGGCGAGATCGTCGCCTTGGTCGGCGAAAGCGGCAGCGGAAAAAGCATCAGCGCGCTTGCGCTGGCGAAGCTCGTTCCTGAACCGGCTGGACGGATTGTCGGCGGCTCGGTGAATTTCCAAGGATTGGAAGTTTTTGATCTCGATAATTCCGAACTTCGGAAACTGCGCGGCGCACGCATTGCTTATATTTTTCAGGAACCTGCCACATCGCTCAATCCGGTTTACACCGTTGGCTGGCAGATCGGCGAAGCCATCCGCCTGCACCGTAAAGGGGTTCCTATAAAAGCGGAAGTCGAAAAACTGCTGGCTTCCGTCGGACTGCCCGATCCGGCGCGCGCCGCCAAAGCCTATCCGCACGAGCTTTCCGGCGGGATGCAACAGCGCGTCATGATCGCCATGGCGCTCGCCTGCGATCCCGAACTGCTTGTTGCCGACGAGCCGACCACCGCGCTGGATGTCACGGTTCAGAAACAAATCCTCGACCTGCTCATCGAGCTCCGGAAAACGCGCGGCCTTTCCATTCTGCTCATCACCCATAACCTCGGAATTGTCGCCAACACGGCCGATCGCGTTTATGTGATGAACGGCGGAAAGATCGTCGAATCCGGCGAAACAAAAACGGTTCTTCGCACGCCGCATCACGAATACACCCGGAAGCTCCTCAAGGCCGTCCCGCGCCTGCGAAAAGAAACCTGAGCGGTGGAGCTTTTCCTGTCCACCGACTATCGACTTCGCCAATAATCAGGCTTCCGGTGCAGATTCATGACGGCGGTAATGATGAGCACCTGATTCAGAACCGTGTAGACCAAGGCGTAAGGAAACTGTTTCACAAGGCATCGATGGAAGGTGCCATCCAGCGGTGTCCAGCCGGAGGGAAAATCTATAATTCGCTCAATGGTCGTGTACACCTGCTCCGAGAAGATGAGTCCCAATCCGGGTTGCTGGAGTTCGTAGTATTCAATGCTATCCAGAAATTCTTCCCGGGCGGCCTTGGCAAACTCGAACCTCATTTCCGGAATCTTTCGTTTATTTCCTGAAACACCGTTTCGCCGGGAATGGTTTGCGCCTTGCCGGAGCGGATGTCCGCCAGACGTTTATGAGATTCTTTCAGCCAGGCGGCCTCAATGTCTGCCGGGGCGGGGATGGTGATAATGTGCAGCAGCTTATCAATCAGAGAAAGCCGCTCATCGGTCGGCAGATCCAGAACCTCGTTATAAATTTTCTCAGCCAATGCAGTCATGGGTTCACCTCATTCATTCGAAATCTTGATCCGACCGTACGGTAGCCGTTCATGCTGATTTTTTCAACGGCAACTTGCACCGGTGTTTTCTATAGCCCACGCTTTCAGGTGACGCTCAACGGCCAAATGCTCGAAGTTAAAAGGGACGGATCACCAACCTTGATGGCAATCCGTCGGTTGAAGATTTTCTAGCCGCGAATTGATCGCGACGAAAGCCTCGGTAGCAGATTGCTGGATGTAGAGATGTGGAGATTCGATGCAATCTTCATGGGGGTTGATGTTGATGATTGCACAGTCGGGATTGACGTCCAGACAGTACCGAAGCAACCGGTCTAATATGACAACTTCGCCCGAACAGCCGATGGCAAGAACAACGTCTGTCGTTTTCTGAATGAAATCATTCACCCACAGAAGGCGAGTTCCGTAGCTTTCGTTGAAAAACAATACGTTAGGCCGAACCTCTGGGTCGCGGTTGGGAGGAATGGTCTCAAACGGCACCTCCCGGTTCTCCCAGACCGTCTGATTATTTTCCTGACTCCAGCGTTGCAGAATCGACTCGCGATTTCTTGATGATATCCAATCCTGGGCATCGTCTGAGAATTGATCATCTTCCGTGTAATCCATGGTGCGAGGACGGGCCATCTGCCACAGACTTCCATGCAGTTCGGTCACCCGTTCGCTCCCGGCTTTTTGGTGCAGGCCGTCAATGTTCTGGGTGGCGATAAGAAATCGCTCGAAACGACGTTCCTGCTCCCATTGCGCCAGAATTTCATGCGCCGGATTCGGCATTGCCTTGGCGGCTTGGATGCGCAGTGCATCAATATGATTCCAAAGTTTGTGCGGCTCGTTGACCAATCCTTCGGCGCTTAATATCAATGGAATTTCCGGATTCTGTTCATAAAGACCGTCCGGGCCTCGGTATGTGGACATTCCGCTTTCCGCAGATATGCCGGCACCGGTTATCACCAAAAGGCTACGCGCCTTTTCCAGAAGAGTGGCGCACCGGGCAATTTCTCTCTGAGTTTTTGAGTCGGAACTAAAATCCATGATCCTGTTCTTTTCGATGAAAGGGTTATCTACCGTGATTCAGCTCCTAACAACGACTTAAGACCACACGCTATGACTTCATGTAGCAACTGAACCCGGCCAGCAAGCGGGTTGCGGTCGTTGGATTTTTTATTTTCAGACAGACCTCGAAGACGAACGAGCTCAGCGAATTGCTTTATGTCTTCCGGAAGAAGAACGGGATTGTGCAAAAGT